>JAJQGL010000013.1 GCA_021200535.1 Clostridiaceae bacterium
TATCCTTTCCGCAGCATGGCTGCTGGTTAAATCTGTATTGGTGGGGCTATATCAGAGGCTCCCTTTATTCCCTTGCCGCCGCACAATCCGGTGTACCGGCATTCTTATATAGGGAGCGACTGATATAGAACTCACTTATTCTGCGGCAAAATCAACTATAGGGAGGATGGGGAGCTTTTGAAGTAAACTCTCCTATAAGAAACCCATTTTTAACTTTAAAAAGTTTGGGTAAAACCCTCCCCACCCTCCCTGGACGGCATATTTGCCGCAGTGATTGCCGCAAAATCCACAACAATGACCACTATAGCCGCTATATTCACGATATCGGTTATCCCCACGATAGTTTGGAATCTATAGCGGCCATTGTTGAAAGTGGCTTGATGATTATGCTGAGGAATCAGCTGTCATCGGTTCCGGAAAAATCTCATCGGATTCTGGATAGCAGGAGAAGCCTGTAAACCTGTTGTAAGTCCTCATGGCTTCATCGGACAGCTTCAACCCATGGAAGAAAAAGCAGCCGTTCGTTTTCCGCTTCCGATATCCTGCCTCCTCAAGCGCGGCGTTAAACTCTTTCTGCTTTGCCTGGTGCTCAAAATTCGTGCGGCAGTAGGAGCAGTACTTATCGAACAGAACACTGGACTGGATAGAAAACTCTGCGCCTACCTCACAGCATTCCGTAATAAAATTATGAAGCCAGTCGTTCGAGATGCGGTATTCCTCTATAGCATCCTTCACACACTGCGGCTTCTCAATGACATAGTTGTCATCAATATACATCTTCGCACCTTCGATCATCCATTGTAGGATGGCCCCTCCGGCGTGTTCAACCAGGTAATCAGCGTAATTCTTAATTTCACCTTTCATCCCACGGAAATTCGCGTTGAACGGGATGACCACGATACGGTCCCAGGTTCCCTTATCTTTTGTGCGGATTTTGGGAAGGTGGTTCGTATAGAGCGCCAGTGTATGCGACGGTTTAAAATCAAACGGGTCCTTGTACTTTTTTTCGCCTATAATTTTGCCTGTGCTGCAAAGCTGCTTTAGGACCGCCGTGTCCAGCCGCTGGTCTTCATCAAGCTCCGCCGCAATGACAAACCGCTTGCCGCGCAGTTCCGCGATTTCAGGTTTTTTATTCTGATTGTAGCTTACAGTCAGAAGCTTGGCTGAAATTGAACTGGCATAGTCGCCCAGGCTTGTTTGCTTAGAATCATAATAGGAACTTTTGCCGTTGCCGCCACCGCCGTATGCCATTTCCATATTTTCTGAAAAAACCTTACCGATAAGCTCCATTCCGGAAGTTTTCTGCAAATACAGTTCCATATCCTTATCGCCGCATGTCAATTTCCAAAGAAAGTCCTTGTAAATATCCATTCCTTCCATGCTAGGTGAAACGGCAGTAATCTTGGTGCAGTAATCGAGAGGATTATGCGGACGCATTTCTCCTGTCCGTAAATCCACGGTTCCAGCCGGAGTGTTCAGGAGGAATGGGTCGCTGTCCAGATCCTCCATTTTGATTGCCACCTTGGGCCTGGTTTCGGTCAGAGCAGCAGCAATGCGTGAACTTCTCCGCTCCATCATTACAAACTTTCTGAAATCCTTAGCGAACTTTAATGATTTTGCTTCGTCAGATGCATCCTTGTCCGACTCCGCGGCTTCGTTTTCAGCTTTTTGCGCCTGACGCACCAGAGTCTTGGCGTATTCAAGCTGCTTTTCCGTCAGCTCCTGCGCCAGAGCCTGCGCCTGCAACTCGTCCTCATTCCATTTCTGCCCATCGTATACAAGCCATTTCGTTGCCTTTGTGTACCTCAGTTTCTCGCTATAGATTTCCGCGAGAAGGGATGCCTGCCCTACATCCGAAAAATCAGATGGGATTGGCTTGATTTCAAGCTGCCGGAGCGCATACTGCTTTGGGGTGACGTAATCCGGCTTCGTTTTAATCTGTTTATTGTAATAATCCACCGCGCTGTGCCAGATGGTCGAGATTTCCTTATCTTCCAGACTGGGCTGGCAGCAGTCCGCTTCCTGCATGAACAAGTCATACGCCTGGCTGTCATCGTGACCGTACTTTGTTAGCAGAGAGAGTGCAATTTTGTGAAGCCCGCTGTTGCGGTTGCCCTCATAGAGAGGCTCCCCGAACTTTGGACGGCTGGTTGCAGCATTGCCTGCTCTGTCGGATTTTTTCTGAATAGAAGCATCTTCATTGGTCGGAACCGTGTTGGCTGGAATTGCCTCGGCAGATTCTCCGCCGCTTTCAGATGCATCGAGATCGAGGATATCAATGATGTCATCAACATTGAACAGCCCTTCAAAATACTCTCCCTGTGGATTTTCTACGCCATAGAAGAAACGCGCAGCATCCAGGGCGTTAGAATCAAAAGCCGGAAAATACCGCTGGATTCTCCTTTTCAGCTTGGCATAGTCCTCAGAACTTGTCATTTGGCTGATAGGAAAATACACGTGGAATTTAGGGCGCGGCGGCCGATTTCCTTTCGGTTTCTGGTTATTGCGCGAGTAAACAATATAGAAATCCACTCCTGGGAAAGCGTCTGCCACATCTTCAGGGGTCTTCCAGTCCTCTGGCGGAATATCCGGATCACTGGGCTTCTTCGGCGCATTGTCGCAATCCATGACGAGGCAGGTGCTTTCGATGAAGTTGTCGCCGCTGCGCGCATTTCCCTTGTAGACTGCGCACACGTGGTCGTAAGCCGTGGCCTTCAGCAGATCATCCAGGCATGTGACCACCTGCTTATATGGATACTTATTGTTGTCATCGGCACCGCGTTTCTCAGCATAGCAGATGGTCATCTTATTCTCCATACGGCTCTCCTCCTTTCGCCAGATACTCCTCAAACTTCGCGGGGACAACATAAGCTCTGTTGCCCGACATGATGACGGGGATGGTTCCCTTCTTGATGAGCGTCCTCAGTGTGTACTCCGGGAAATGATATTCCCTCGACAGTTCTTTAATGGTCATTACCGCTTTTTTCTCTTTCATAAATCTGCGGCTCCTTTCTACATCCCGATATTCATATCTTTTTCGATATGTGATGTTGTGGAATGTACGAAAACCGGTAATGACGTGCTACCTTTCAAAATTTCTGTAGGGTGCTTGTAATATCCCTCATGTTGTGCTAATATCATTATAGCGCCTTTTGCAAGAAAAGCAATACAGAAAATAAGGTAGTTTTTAAAGTTCAACAAAAACGAATATTTGGAGGTGGATAGAGTGTCATATTCAACAGATGGGTACCCGGAGAGCTACGATGATGCGTTTCCGACGATGCTTCGGGACTTTATGGGCAGGCATCCGATAACCAGGAAAAGGGTCACACAGAAAGAACTGGGAGATTATGTGGGATTGCGTCCGCAGACTATTTCGCTGTATCAGACCGGGGAACGTTCCCCATCATCAGATACCTTGCTCAAAATGGCCGAGTTCTTCGGTGTCAGCGTGGATTATCTTCTGACCGGAAAGAAACCGGAAAACAAGAATATCCGGGAAACGACAGGGCTGTCTGACAGTACCATCGAACGACTGCAGTGGGTCAAGGAAGATTTTGATGACTGTCCGCATTTGATGCAGATGCTCGATAATCTGCTGAGCGATAAGAAATTTTACGAAACTCTTATTGATGCAGACCGGCTCTATGAGAAGAAACTTGACATCGGTTACGGGGAGAGAGAAACATTAGATAAAGAGCTGCAGGAGCTTTACGAGTGGAAGATGCTGCGGCTCTGGGAGGATTACTTCATCGAGTTTTCCAAGCGGGAGCATTTATCTGATTACTACAGAAGACTGGACACACCGGAGGAACGGGCGCGTGAGGAAGCCGAGCTTCAAGAAGGCTATGTAGCATACAAGGCAGCTCATCCGGAACCTGAAAGCGCCGATGACCTGATTGCGGAGATGGCGGCTGAGAACGGAGAAGGCTATTAAGGAATCTGATATAGAGTAAAAGCGAAGCACTCCGGCAGCGGTTTTTGGATAAACTAACTGCCGGGGTACTTTACGTTTATGGTATATCATTACGTTTTCGCACCGGTGATTGGACGAGAAATACGATTTAAGATTGAAAATTTTCGTTCGCAAACGCAAAAATAGTGTTGCAAACGGAACCTCGC
>JAJQGL010000039.1 GCA_021200535.1 Clostridiaceae bacterium
GAATCATCAGAAAGGCCTCCATCCGGCGATTCCTTCGTCGATGGGAGCTGGATGTCTGTCGCTTCCGTCTTATCCTTTTTCTTTGTGTCAGAGCTCTGATAAATTCCAAGCAGCGGAAGCACTTCTTTCATAACCTCGCTGGAAAATTCTGTCGCATATGAGCTGTGCGCCTGATCATCAACATTCGGCTCATCAATGACCACATAAATTACAACCTCCGGGTCGTCAACCGGTGTAAAACCAGCAAAAGAAACCAGATAATTTCCCTGCCCGGTCGGATGCTTTTCCGCCGTTCCAGTCTTTCCGCCAATCTCATAACCTGCAACCTGCGCTGGGGAAGCCGTTCCCTCTTCCACGGTTTTATACAAATATTTTCTGATCTTTTGGCTTGTCTTTTCTGTGACAACGCGCCGGACAAGCGAATCATCCTTTGTCGAAACAACCGCCCCCGAATCGCTGTCAATCTCTTTTACAACATGAGGTTCATAGTAATTTCCACCATTAATGGTAGCAGAAAATGCCGCTGCAAGCTGAATCATCGTAACCGTCTGGCCCTGACCAAAGCTGGATGTTGCAAGCTCAACAGAATGCATGGTATCCTCCGTAAACACACCTCCGGCAGCTTCACCCGGCAGATCAATTCCTGTTTTTTTACCAAAACCAAATGCATTTATATAGCTTAAAAATTTCTCTTTCCCAAGATCGGCGCCCAACTGCATTAACACATCATTGCAGGATTCCATCAGCGCCTGACAAATCGTAATCGATCCATGGCCTCCGGATGAATATGCCACACATTTGATGGTAACCCCGCCAACTTTTTGCGAACCGTCACAGCTATAGATGCGGGTCCCATTTGTCACCGCCTCATCCAGACACGCAGCAACCGTCATTGGCTTAAATGTAGAGCCCGGTTCATACGCATCGCTGATACAGAAGTTACGCCACATTTTATTCAGCATCTTCGTTTTCTTTTTATCCGACATTTTGCTGATTTCTTCCTCCGAATACAGCACAGAAAGATCCCTTGGATTGTTTAAGTCAAATTCCGGATAAGATGACATTGCATAAATTTCCCCATTCTGCGGGTTCATAATAATGCAGCCCATATTGGTTGAACCAGTTTCCTCCTGAAACTCATTCATATGGCGTTCCAGAATGCCCTGCACATTGACGTCTATTGTAGAAACAACCTTGTTCCCATTGACTGGCTCCTTTAACGTCTCTACCAATTCCAGATCAGAATTAAAATAACCGTATTTGCGCCCGTTTGTCCCGCTCAGCTCATCGTCATAATAATTTTCAATTCCCCAGATACCGCTGTTTTCAGAGGAACAAAACCCGATAATCTTACTCGCTACAGTCGAATACGGATAGTATCTCTCATAACGTTCATCAAATGTTACACCCTTTATCTTATTGTTGTCATCCTGCAATGCCTCAAATTCTTCTACAACATCCTTTGTCAGGCCTTTGTAGTCCTGCATTACATAATACTGCAGTTCTGACTGCTCCTTTAAAATCCCCTCAAAAACTTCCTGGGAAATGTCAAATACCTTTTCCAATGCCTCTCCGGTATTTTGAACATATTCTTCATCTGCCAAAATTAGTACCGGATCCAGCACCAGATCATATTTTTTTTTGCTGACTGCCAGTTTATTGCCATTTCGGTCGACAATGTCTCCACGCTTATAATTTATTTCACTGCTGCTGTAGCTCCGCTGTGATAAAACCTTTTTTTCATATGATGAACCTTTTTCTTTATTCAGATAAATAATCCGTCCAATCAGAACAATCGTAAAAATTACGAAAAAACAAAATGCAAGAAGAATGCGAAAAAACATCCTTCTTGTCCCCACCTTGTTTCCTCTTCTCGTATCTACCGCCCGTCTGCGCATAATATTCCCGTGCCTTTCTAATCATCCACTCCCGGTATATCTGCATATTGTTTTACCATATCATTTTTCTTGTTCTTATATGTATATACTTCATTATCTTCTGCCTTAACCATTCCCAGGCCGCTGGTTGCCTTTTCATAAATCTCTGCCAGATCAACAGAATCGGCAACAGACTGGTACAGCTCTTCGTTCTCTTCGCGCAGCTCTGCATTTTCTGTCTGCACTGTGACAACCTCTTCTTTTATTTTACGCACATTGTTCTGTGTTGACAAGTAGGAAAAACATGTCAAACCAATAACAAGCGCCATTCCGCACAAAAAAACAAAAGAAGAACCGCTGATGCCAGGCATCCGCACCGGCTTTCTCTGCGGATAACGCTTTGGCGCTCTCTTTCTCTTTCTTTCCTCTTCTTCTCTTCTCTTCGGTAATGCACTTGCCTTTCGGACGGTATTTCCATCCACATAGGTTTCTGTGCGGTATGCAGAGGACTGTCTGCCAGATCTCGCATATCTGTCGCGACCATAGTTTTCCCAGTCAATAGCCATACCTTCATCTCCTTTCCCTTCCTGTCAGGCTTTCCCCGGTTCGATATTTTCTCCGCACTTCTAAACATGCTCAAATATGCGCAGCTTTGCACTTTTGGACCTCGGATTCGCCTCCATTTCTGCCGGCGATGGCAAAATGGGCTTTTTTGCCACAACCCTTCCCCTGCTTTGTCTGCCGCAGACACAAACCGGGAAGTCCGGCGGACAGATACAGGGATCCTGTGCTTCTTTAAATGCTCTTTTTACAATACGATCCTCAAGCGAATGAAAGGTTATAATACAGAACCTTCCGCCTGGTTTGAGCAAATCAATCATATCGCTAATGTTTTTCTGCAAAACCTCCAGCTCTCGGTTCACCTCAATACGGATAGCCTGAAAAGTTCTTTTTGCCGGATGCCCGCCTTGCTTTTTTATCTTCATCGGAATCGAATGATCCACAATCTCTGCAAGCTGTCTTGTTGTCAAAATCGGTTCCTTTTGTCTCTCTATCACGATATTTTTTGCAATATTTTTCGCAAATTTATCTTCACCATAATTACGAATCAGATGAAACAAATCGCTTTCCGTGTACTCATTTACTACAGCAGCTGCCGTCAGCTCCTGCCGATTATCCATCCGCATGTCAAGCGGCGCATCATACCGGTAGGAAAAACCTCTTTCCGTGGTATCCAGCTGAAAAGATGAAACACCCAGATCCAGTGTTATGCCATCCACTGCACTGATGTCCAGCTGCTGCAAAACCGTCACTAAATCCGAATAGTTACTGCGGACAATCGTCACCTTTTCTTTAAATTGCCGCAGCCTGTCACTGCTTGCCGCAATCGCGTCCTCATCCTGATCAATGCCAACCAGCCGTCCGCCGTCCCCCAGACGCCGGCAAACCTCAATGGCATGTCCGGCTCCGCCCAGCGTGCCGTCCACATAAATCCCGTCCGGCTTCACTGCCAGTCCGTCAATCACTTCATCCAGCAGTACCGATTTGTGATTAAATTCCATACATTCTCCTTTTCCATCTTTTGCAAAACGGTTCTGCATAGTTCATAGACACTGCCTACAGAGAAAGACCCAGATCGTCCAGCGTAGCTTCCAACGCTTCTTCGTCCTGTCGGAGTTCCTGCTCCTCAAGCCGCTTTCTGTCCCAAACCTCTACACGGTTCATCATGCCTACAAACACCACTTCTTTTTCAAGGGCCGCTTCACCGCGGAGCAACGCCGGAATTAAAATTCTTCCCTGCTTATCCAGACTGACTTCCATCGCTTTTGACAAAAACTGCCTCTGAATGGTCCGTGTATTTTGGTTTGACGGGAGCTGCTGCAGCTTTTCCACAAAGGTTGTCCACTCTTTGAGCGGATAGAGAAAAAGACATCCGTCAAGACCTCTTGTCACAACAAAAGAATCTCCCAGATCGTCGCGGTACTTTGAAGGAATAATAATTCTTCCTTTGGCGTCAATCGAATGTTCATATTGTCCCATGAACATAATGACCACCGCCTTTCTCTCTGCTGCACATCCTCCACTTTAATGGTTTTTCGTACCACTTCCACCCACTTTTCGCCACTTACTATGTCATTTTATAACTTTTTTGGGAAATAATCAAGCTTTTTTTCAATATCACATAAGATTACAATG
>JAJQGL010000018.1 GCA_021200535.1 Clostridiaceae bacterium
TCCCGAGGATATACAGCTCTTGAAAAAGGCGGAACAGGAGAAATGGGAAATTGCCTTGGAATTGGGACTTTTTGACAAGGTGGTGGAGACAGGCTGGAAATCGCTGACTGCCAGGGAAAGTGGAAGAATCGGCGGGATTCTGTCTTCCAGACAAAGCAAAACACAGCCTCAGAAAAAGGATTGTTAAGAATTTTTTGCTGTTTTGTTCAGTTTTGTTAAATCTTTCTGTAATGCTTGCGAAATATTGTAAAATCTTGTAAAGTAGGTGTATAAGGCGAAAAAGAGTCATCACGGAAGAATGCAGAAAAAGTTTCTTCCCATTTTAAAATTACAGATGGAGGCTGGCATGGCAATAATTAATTTATATAATACGCTGACGAAAAAGGTAGAACCCTTTCGGCCGAACGAGCCGGGAAAGGTAAAAATGTATACCTGCGGTCCTACCGTATATCATTTTGCACATATTGGGAATCTCAGAACATATATCATGGAAGATATTCTGGAAAAAACATTGCGCTATGCGGGATATGATGTTATCCGGGCAATGAACATTACAGATGTAGGACACCTTTCGAGCGATGCCGACAGCGGCGAGGATAAAATGCTGCTGGGAGCAAAGAGAGAACACAAATCTGTTATGGAAATTGCGAAATTTTATCAGGATGCTTTTTTTAGCGACTGCAAAAAGCTGAATATTAAAAAGCCGGATATTGTTGAGCCTGCCACAAATTGTATTCCGGAATTTATCCGCATGATTAAAGAGCTGGTGGATATTGGTTATGCCTATGTCGCAGGGGGTAATGTTTATTTTGATACCGGGAAACTGGATCAGTACTATGTTCTTTCTAATCAGAATGAGGAAGAGCTGATGGTAGGCGCCCGTGAGGATGTAGAAGAGGATGTCAACAAGAGAAATAAGACAGATTTTGTTTTGTGGTTTACAAAATCAAAGTTTGATGATCAGGAACTAAAATGGGACAGTCCATGGGGGATGGGATATCCGGGCTGGCATATTGAGTGCTCTGCGATCAGCATTAAACATCTGGGTGAAAGGTTAGATATTCACTGCGGCGGCATCGACAATGTATTTCCGCACCATACAAACGAGATTGCACAAAGTGAGGCATTTTTAGGGCATAAATGGTGTAATTACTGGTTTCATGTGCTGCATCTGAATGATACGTCTGGAAAGATGAGCAAGTCAAAAGGCGATTTTCTGACGGTTTCCCTTCTGGAAAGCAAAGGCTACACTCCGTTGGTTTACCGGATGTTTTGCCTTCAGTCGCATTATCGTAAGCCGCTCCAGTTTAATTATGAGGTGCTGGATAATGTACAGGCGGCCTATGGCAAGCTGGTCAGGAAGGCAGCATCGCTGAAAAGAAGCGGAGAGCCGGAGGAAGAAAAGATGGAGGCATTCCGGCAGGCATTTATGGATGCCCTTGCCAATGATATCAATACTTCGCAGGCTATTACAGTCGTTTATGATGTGCTCAAGGCAGATATGAACGATGCCACCAAGAGAGCACTGCTTGCAGAATTTGATACGGTGCTGGGGCTGGATCTGTTAAAGGAAACAGAGGAAGAACAGGTGGACAATGAGCTTGCCGCCTATGTGGAGAGCATGCTTGCAGAGAGGCTGGCGGCAAAAAAAGAAAAGGATTTTGCAAAAGCAGATGAAATTCGGGATACCCTGCTCCAAAAGGGTATTTCCATAAAGGATACCAGAGAGGGTACTGTCTGGGAAAAGCTTTGACTGTACTAGCTGTGTACAGCGATCAGGAATGAGGGTTAGAATGAATCATGCAAAAACATATCACACAAAACAGCAAAAAACGATTTTGCAGTTTATTGAGCAGACGGAAGGAAAATATATTACAGTCAGCCAGATTGCAAAATTCCTGGAACAGAGGGGTGAGCCGGTTGGGCTGACTACGATATACCGCCATATGGAACGTTTTCAGAAAGAAGGCATTGTACAGAAAATTATGCTGGATGGGAACAGCGGCGCATGCTTTCAGTACACTGCAGGCAAAGAAGAAGGGCAGTTCCTGCTAAAGTGTGAGGACTGCGGTCATATTATGAATATGGACTGCGATCATATGAAAGAGTTGTATGAGCATGTCCTGGAAGAGCATCATTTCAATGTGAACCCGCATCGGACAATGTTTTACGGTATCTGTGAAAACTGCCTTGCCAGGGAGGAAAAACGGCAGGACAGAGATTAGTACAGTGAATGGAAAACATCAAAATAGTGTTAAAAATAATGTTAATAGTTGTAGACTTCTGACTGAAAAATTACTATACTTTTATTGTAATAACTTACAACAAAAATATTTTGGGGTTGTTGTATGAAAATAATCAGATATGCCGGCAGGCAGATTGATTTTGAAAAATTTAGCGAAAGGAGAGTTACTTATTATGAAGGTAGCAGACGGATTTTGGTTAAGCAAGAAGGGGTACAATGTACAATATGCATCTCAGGCTTACAAAGTGGAAACGACAGAAAATGCAATTAAGGTGCTTGCGACGCCTTATGTTGTGCAGAACAGAGGAATGACGCTGGGGGGACCGAATCTGGAGATAACATATTCCTCCACTTCTGAGAACATCATTAAGGTACATATTGACCACTACAGAGGCGGACTGGATAACATTCCGCGCTATGAATTGAATGAAGATACCGGATATGTTCCGACTATTCATCAGTCAGAAAATTATTATGAATTGATTTCCGGCGACACAAAGGTTGTGATCAAAAAGGCAGACGAATGGGAGGTTCAGTATTATTATAAAGACAGGCTTTTGACAGGCGGCGCATGGCGTTCCATGTCTATTATTTCAGAGAGCCAGTTTACTGCCAACGCACGCATGGAGTTGCAGGAGGACGATCAGTTCTTCAATTATCCGCAGGATCCGCACACTACATATCTCCGTGAGCAGTTAAAGACAGATATTGGGGAATGCATCTATGGTTTTGGTGAAAAATTTACTCCGTTTGTTAAAAATGGACAAACAGTAGAGACATGGAACTGTGATGGCGGTACCTGTTCTGACCAGAGTTACAAGACTGTACCGTTTTATATTTCTTCAAAAAGCTACGGTGTATTTGTAAACAGCTCAGACAAGGTTTCTTTTGAGGTGAATTCCGACACGGTGTCCAAGGTAACGTTTACGGTACCTGGTGAAGAGCTTGAATATTTCGTGATTGGCGGAGAAAATCTGGAGGACGTCCTGAAAAACTACACGTCTTTGACCGGAAAACCGGCACTGCCGCCGGCATATACTTTTGGACTGTGGCTTTCTACTTCCTTTACAACCAGCTATGATGAGGAAACCGTTAACAGTTTTATTGACGGTATGGCAGAAAGAAAGATTCCTCTTCAGGTATTTCACTTTGACTGCTTCTGGATGAAGGAGTATGAGTGGTGTAATTTCGAGTGGGATAAAGATATGTTCCCGGATCCGGAAGGCATGTTAAAGAGACTGCACGATAAAGGGCTTGAAATCTGTGTATGGATTAATTCCTATGTTGGCCAGCAGTCAAAGCTGTTTGATGAAGGAAAAGAAAAAGGATATTTTATCAAAAACTTAGACGGAAGCGTGTTCCAGTGTGACATGTGGCAGCCTGGCATGGCGATTGTGGATTTCACAAATCCGGCGGCATGCGATTGGTATAAGGGGCTACTTAGAAAGCTGTTTGATATGGGTGTCAACAATATCAAAACGGATTTTGGTGAGCGTATTCCGACAAAAGCAAAGTATTTTAATGGTATGGATCCGATCAAGATGCATAACTATTACACATATCTTTACAATAAGTGTGTTTTTGAAGCGCTGGAAGAATATTACGGAAAAGATAAGGCGTGTCTCTTTGCGAGAAGTGCGACAGTTGGCGGACAGAAATTCCCAGTTCACTGGGGCGGTGACTGCTATGCAGAATACTCTGCAATGGCGGAGACATTGCGCGGCGGTCTTTCCCTCTGCTCTTCCGGATTCGGCTTTTTCTCTCATGATATGGGAGGATTTGAGGCAACGGCGCCGGCAGACGTTTACAAGAGATGGTGCGCGTTTGGCCTGTTATCAACACACAGCCGTCTGCATGGTTCTACTTCTTACCGTGTACCTTGGGTATACGATCAGGACGGCGATACAGAGGCTTGTGATGTGCTGCGCCATTATGCGGTGTTAAAGGGAAGAATGATGCCATATCTCTGGGCACAGGCAAACAAGACGCATGTTGTAGGTGTTCCGATGATGCGTTCCATGGTCATTGCATTTACGGATGATACAGCCTGCAAGTATCTTGACCAGCAATATATGCTTGGCGATAATCTGTGCATTGTTCCGGTTATGAATGAAGAGGGCATTGCAGAGTTTTATGTGCCGGATTGCGGTACATGGACAGATATTCAGAGCGGTGAGACTTATCAGGGCGGGAAGTATTACTCCAGAAAGTGTGATTATTTCCAGACACCGGTTTTGGCGCGTCCAAACAGCATTGTTGTCTATGGTAACTTTGACGCAGAGGATAAGATGACAGTTGTATATGATTATCTGCAGGATGCAGAAGCTGTTGTGTATGGCCTTGAAGATGGAAAGACGGCAGAGGCAACTGTATTTGACAGTGAATCAAACAAGCTTACAGACATAAAGGCAGTCAGGAACGGAAACACGATTACCGTGTCCTATACCGCTACGGATAAGAGCTTTAAGGTAACGGCAGAGGGCAGGACAATAGAGGCTCCGGCTGGTTCTTCCAGTGTGACAATCGAGCTGTAAAACAGGATGAAGAAGAAAAACAAAAAGAAAAAATTTTTTGAAAAATATTCTCTTCGCAGAATGATTAACGTGATCGCAGTAACGGTCGGCAGGAAACAGAATCAGTTTCTTGCCGGCCTGTTGCTGATTGTTATGATCTGTCTGGCATTTGCGGCACAGAAGCAGACAAGGGAGAAAAAAGTACAGGAGACCATCTCAAATCAAATAACCTCCGAACCAGAAAGTACACCGTCAGAAGCTGCGTCTGCACCGTCTGTCTCTTCCCCGACGGCAAATCCGGAAGAGGAGATCTACACGTTTCTGCAGGGTCCCAAATCATGGGGAAACCGGCTGCAATGGTCCGGAGAATGGGGCGAGACATTTTATGACGGGGGATCTTTCGGGGGCTTTGGCTGCGGATTATGCTGTCTGGCAAATGTCTATTCTTCGCTGACACCGTATGCGTGTACTCCGGTGCAGGCGTACCAGTATGCAAAGAAAGTGACTGATTATGGGGGAGGCGGTGCGATTGACTGGGGCTATTTGCGGCAGACGTTGTCTGCGCTGGGCTTTCAGTGTGAGGTAAAGCAAAAGCCGTCCACATATCGGCAGTTTCGTGAGGACATTGCAGCGGGGAGTGCGGCGATTGTGCTTGTCAGCAGCAACGATTCCAAATGCTATTGGACGGATACACCGGGGCATTATGTTACTGTTTTTTTATATGACCAGAAAAAAGATAAGATTTTTCTGGCAGATTCCGGTGATCCGAATCACAATCGCCACTGGGTTAGCCTCAAAAAGATTTACCGGTCGTTAAAAACCAGCAGCGCCTGGCAGTATCTGCTGGTCTGGAGCTATGACAAACAGGCGGATTTGTGGAAGCACAAAAATGCGAATGGCAACTGGGTCAGATGATAGTAGGCGGGGATGCGGTACCCGTTTTTCGGATAACGTATTTGCCGCAGGGTATTGGAAAATGATGTGAAGCTGTCCTTTCAGGATTCGAAATCGTGAAAGGACAGTTTTTTTGCTTGACAAAAATGCAATCCTGTACTATTGTATTATTTGAGTAATACAATAGTACAGGGAAGGAAGTGCAAAATGGAATGGAAATTTGAGGATGATATACCGATTTATCAGCAGATTATGGATATTGTAAAACAACAGATTGCGGTCGGCGGCCTTGAAGCGGGGCAGAAGCTTCCGTCCGTGCGGGAACTGGCTCTGGAGGCGGGAGTAAATCCCAATACCATGCAGAAGGCTTTGGCGGAACTGGAGAGAGAGGGGCTTTTGTATTCACAGCGCACCGCAGGCAGATTTGTGGCGGAGCAAAAACGGATCAAACAGGGATTACAGGAGGATTTGATGAGAGAGTACATGCAGATATTTTTGGAAAATATGAGTAAGCTTGGCTATTCTGCACAAGAAGCATTGCAGTTGCTGCAGAAGTATTTAGAGGGAGGTGTGAAGGAAAAATGAACGTATTATTACAGTGTGAGGGAATCCATAAAAGCTATGGGAACAGGAAAGTGCTGGAAGATATTTCTTTGGAAATACCGCAGGGGCGTATCATTGGACTGTTGGGACCAAACGGAAGCGGTAAGACGACGCTGATTAAACTGGTCAGCGGTCTGCTTGTGCCGGATGCAGGAAAAATTCTGGCTGCGGGAAATCAGATTGGAGTGGAGAGTAAAAAACGGATTTCGTATTTGCCGGAACGCACATACTTCTCATCGTCATGGAAAGTAAAGGAAACTCTCTGCCTTTTTGAGGACTTTTACGAGGATTTTAACAGGGAGGCTGCAGAGCGAACCCTGCAAACGCTGCAGATTGATTTAAAAAGCCGCATTAGCACATTGTCAAAGGGTACGAGGGAAAAACTGCAGCTGGTGCTTGTCATGAGCCGTGAGGCAGAGCTGTATCTGTTGGATGAGCCTATGGGCGGGGTGGATCCGGCAGCGAGGGATTTTATTTTAAAGACAATTCTAGCAAATTACAATGAGCAGGCGAGTATTCTTATCTCGACCCATTTGATTCAGGACGTGGAAAAAATACTGGATGATGTGATTTTCCTGAAGCAGGGGCATATTGTGCTTCAAAAATCCGTAGATCAGCTGCGGCAGGAGCATAAAAAGTCAGTTGACGCATTATTTCGGGAGGTGTTCGCATGTTAAAAAAATTATTGTATCACGATTTAAAAGCAGAGATGAGATTTGCCGGTATGTTTGCCGGGATTGTTTTTGCCATCTGTGTGCTGTCCGGGGTGTTAAAGGGAGTGGCAGATGCTGTTGATACCATGCCGGCACTGCGTTATGCGGCGGAATTTACGATGCTGTTTGGCGGGCTGGCAGTATTTGCCATGGTAGTTAGTATATTAATCTATCTGCTGTTATTTTACAGAAAAAATCTGTTTAAGGACGAGGGATATCTGATGCACACTCTTCCGGTCACTCCGGGTCGGCTTTTCTGGAGCAAAGTGATTTCTTCCTATATATGTTTGCTGTTTGCCTTTGCAGTGGCGTATATCTGCGTTGGCGCGCTTTGTCTTAAGTTAAATTGGGGAGTGGAAGTCCTGGCGGAGCTTCGCAGGGACCTGCCGCAGGAGTCGGCAGGTTTTGTGGCGGTATTGCTGATTTATCTCTTTCTTTTGTCATTTGCAGTGCTGATTGTTATTTTTTCCAGTATAACGATCGGTAATACCATACAGCTGGGGGCAAGGGTGTCGGTCAACAGAGATATTCTGTCTGTGCTGGTTTATGCTGTTATCTATTTCATTCAGCAGATTGCATCCAGTCTGGTATTGCTGTTTTATTTTCTGTTTCGCTATAAAAATCTTCTGGGTGGATTTTCCCAGTTTGCCAGTATGGCGGACAATGAGCAGGTCAAAGCAGATTTTTTTCGGGATATTTCCGTCATCCTGGGGGCAGCAGGGAGTGTTGCAGTGCTTCTGTGTGTTGGCTTAAGCGTTATTTCGATACACCGGTTAAACAAAAAGCTTAACATGGATTAGTACAGCGAGTATTAATTTTTGAGCAGCACGCTCATAACAACATTCAGCGTAAAAAGTCCAGTTATTAAGAAACCGCTGTACTAGTCCGACAGTTACTTGTGAAGTACGTTACAATGAAGTATAATTTTATTAAGAAAGCAATTTTTTAAGCACGGACAACTTTTGAAACGGAAAGCCAATACATCGTATCCGAAGTTTCTGTGCAAATTATAGAAAGGTTGTCGGAAATGCGACGCAAAAATAAAGGAAACTATGGGCGGAAAAAAGGCATACGAGGAAAAACAGCGGCACGGCACGGTGGCTTTACCTGTTGGATTACACAAGATGGCTTATCCGGATGGGACAGATGTCATTTTTTATCTTCACTGGCATCAGGAATTTGAGTTTTTGGTTCTGACAAAGGGTGAGATTGTATTTTCGATTGAAGATAAGGAGTATAAACTGCAAAAAGGAGACGGTGTATTTATCCACTCTAACCTTTTGCACTCGGCGCGTTCGGTGGATAAAAAGGCATGTTCTTTTTTTGCAGTGGTCTTTTCCTATGAAGCGCTTGACAATGATATCCATAGTGTCTTTGCCAAGAAATATATCCGGCCGGTGCTGAATGGGAAATTTTTGCTGGATGAATTTTTGAGCGAACGTTTTGAAGAGAACAGTGAGAAAACGAGAACAAAGCAGGAGATCAAATCTGGTGGGGAGATTCCGGAAATCGATGCTTTTCTGGAACATATTCTGCAAAAAAAACAGGTTAGCTGGCAGCAGGAGGTTTTGTATCTTCTGGCACAAATTGGACGGTGTCCGGAGCATGAACTTGAGTCGCATGAGCTTTTGGTGCGCAGTACCCTGCTCTCTGTGTGGAATCTGATGTACAGCCATGGTCGCAGCCTTAGAAAAGACCATCTGGAGGAACAGCGTCTGCCGGAGCGCTTGTCGGCTGTTATTGATTATATGAAAGAAAATTATGCATATGAGATTACGCTGGCCGAGCTGGCAGGGATTATTCCGATGAGCGAAGGGCAGTTTTGCAGGATATTTAAGAAAAATCTGAATATGTCGCCAATGCAGTATCTTTTGCGTTACCGCATTTTGCAAAGCTGCCGCTATCTGCAGGATACGGACAAAAAAATTGGAGAAATTGCCAATTTGACTGGTTTTAACAATATTAGTTACTTTAATAAAGTTTTTTTAAAAACGATTGGTTGTACGCCGGGTGAGTACCGGAACAACAGGTTATAAATAGGACAGGAGGTTTTATGGCAGTCAGGGAAAAAAATTTGATTCGGGCGCTGCAGGAGCTTCCGGGGGCAGATGCGGTGTTATTTGACATGGATGGCCTGATTTTTGATACAGAGCGTTTGTTTATGGAGCAGCTTGCGGTTGTGATGCGTGATTATGGTTACCGGTTGACCAGAGAGATCTACTGTGGATCGCTGGGCCTGGGCGGCAGGCAGCTTCGGGAATATATGGCAGCTCAGTTTGGCACGGAGTACCCGTTTGACGAGATTACGCAAATTACAAAGAGAAAAGTTGAGGCGGTGGCGGAAACCGTGGGACTAATTGTCAAACCGGATATCCGTGAGACGTTAGCGTGGCTTAAGGAGCAGGAGGTGTATTGTGCAGTTGCATCCTCTACACATACGGAACGGGTGGAATATTACCTGAGACAGGCAGGTTTGTCAGATTGGTTTTCGCTGGTGGTTGGAGGGGAGCAGGTTCAGAGGTCGAAGCCATATCCCGATATTTTTCTGCACACCTGCCGTCTGGCAAAAAAGAAGCCGGAGCGCTGCATTGTGCTGGAGGATTCCGAAAATGGGGTTATTGCTGCTTACCGGTCCGGCTGCAGGGTTGTCTGTGTTCCGGATTTAAAAATGCCTTCAGAGGAAGTTATGCAGTTTGTTGATGTGTTGGTGCAGCGTATATAGTACAGTGTATCTAGTGCAGCGTATCTGGTGCAGCCTGGCATGCCGTATCCGCTGGGGGATCGGCGGACGGATAGGCTGTTGGTTTATTCGAGTATTTGCGGTAGTTTTTTGAGAAGAAAAACGTCAGACAATAATGCGGTCAGAAGCAGAAATATGATAAGGATAAGAAGCGCCAGAAATACTAAAAGACCTGCGTAAAACGCGCCGTGGAGCAGTTGAAACAGGCACAGAAATGCAGCCGGTACGCACAGGACGAGCGCAAAAAACAAATAGGTTCTCTGTGTGTTGATTCGGGTTCTTAATTTTTTTTGCAAATCATGGTCGGTGCAGGGCGGATTGTCTGTGCCATGTGCCTGCCCCAGAAACTGGACATAGCTTAACCGGATGTATTTTTGTGCGGCGGTATCAATGGCTGCTGTATCTTTGCGTTTCAAAATGAAAATTCCGATTGTAAAAAAGGGTATCAGATGACTGGAGTATACAGTGTTATGGACGCCCTGGATAAACAGTAAACTGATATACCCCATCAAAAGGGAGAGGACATTTATTTTGACATATTTCGCAAGGGAAAGACGAAGGGTTACGGATGCAGCAGTGCCTGCAAGCAGAAGAAAAAGAACTGCCAGCCAGCCGGACTGTCTTTGAAGCTTCTTTTGCAATTTTTGCGGCTGCCATGCGTCGGTTTTTGTATATTTTCCGGTTTTGGACTCTGTCTGCAGTGTTTTTCGGCGAAGCTCGTTTTTAGTATACCTATAGCCATGCAGTGCTGTGGAGGCAATCAGAAGATACAGGCCGTCAAAGGAATCGGTAAAATGCCAGGACTGCTTTGTCAGACATAAAATCAGACTGAAGAGAGCGGAAATGATCAGCATAGTAATGGATATTTCAGTCAGCAGGCAGAGCAGCTGGTACAATGCAAAAAAAGGCTGCTTTCTCCGCACCAGCTCCTTACAGTACCGCAAGGTATTTCCATAGACCAGTTGGTTTGGAGACAGCCCGATTTGTTCTGCTGTGTCAAAAAGCCTTTTTTCGCTGGCTTCTGTTTCATCAATGACCGTTTCCGGCAAGAGGGAAACGGCTTCCGAACGAAATTGTTTTGAAATGGCCTGAAAAGACAGACCGGTATTGTTTTTTTGTTTCTGGTCAGTCATGAAGTGCTCCGTTTCCCGGAGCATGTAAAAGCTTTAACCTATGCTCCGGAGTTTGTTTTTGTATTTTATGTTGATTTTGCTGTTATTATTGCGTTTTGTTGTTTATCTATTCAGTATTGATTTTGCTGTTATTATTGTGTTTTGTTGTTTTTCTGCTGAGCTTTATTTCTTCTTTAGGAAGGGCTTCATTATATCATGAAGCAGAGCTTCATGATCGTTATCTACACACGCTTCGCGTGGCAGTCTTTATTATATCATGAAGCAGAGCTTCATGATCGTTATCTACGCACGCTCCGCGTGGCAGTCTTTATTATATCATATTGTTTTTTCTGTTCCGGCGTCATTTGTGCCATGAAGAGATCGGTAAGCATCTGCTGCTCCGAAGCCGAAAAAGAAATTCCTTCCTTTTGCATCTGACGATTCCACTGCGTCAGCACTGGGAGCGCTTCGGAGAGCTGCTTTCCCATCAGGCGTTCCATGAGCAGAAGGATCATTTCCTGCTTTTGGGGGTCCATAGCCTGAAAAGCAGGGTTTTGTCTAAAATTTCCCATAATGATTCCTTTCAGTTATTATACATGATATTTTGTAATTGTTCAAAGGCTGCTTTTTGCTCCGGATTCAGCTGTGATAAAAGAAAATCCTTCATCAGATTGTTCTGGGAGCTTCCTCCGGAAGCATTTACCGCGCCAAGGCCGCCTCCTAATGCACCCAGTCCATTGATTAGCTGAAAGAGCATCTGCATTGGGTTTGCCGTGTTTTGGGAAGAGGCGGCGGACAGCTCTGGGCTGCCTTCGTGTAAGCTGTCCTGGCTGTGCATAAATTCCCTATAGTTTTGAAAGAGCTTTTGCGCACTCAGAAAATTCTGGATGGTTTGTGCAAGCTCTGCTTCGCGCGGTGTCAGGAATTGCCGGATATTGTGAAGCATTTCCTGTGTACGGCTCTCCGGCGTGACAGCGGCGGCGTCCAGTCCGGCCGCTTCTAAAGCAAAGGAATCAGAAGTCTCGGATGTACGCTGGCCGGCGAGATGGATCAGCGAATCGGTTTGCAGCAAAATCTGTATGGCATGGCGGCTGCCGGATGCCATGTATGGAAGCGCTGCTTCTAATATTGCCATTTGACGTTGGTGTTCATTTTTGTATTCCATAAGTCCTCCTGTTTTTCATACTTAACTTCATGTTGTGTGAAAGTCTTAGGCTTTCACAC
The DNA here is from genome assembly GCA_021200535.1 of Clostridiaceae bacterium. Lineage (GTDB taxonomy): Bacteria > Bacillota > Clostridia > Lachnospirales > Lachnospiraceae > Butyribacter. The sequence goes on from JAJQGL010000018.1 coordinate 12,045, forward strand.
TTCCTCTGCCAGTATATGACAGAAAAGGCGAAAAGATTCCAACGAGGAAACAGGACAGAAAAAACGCAATGATTCCGGCGCAAAGATTTGACAGAAAAGCCCTTTTGGTGTAACGTAAACAATAAGTTTTTATTAGACGGGGGAAAAGAGCTATGATAAATGATAAAAAAGTGCTTTACAGTGGCATGCAGGCAACCGGAAATCTTACGCTGGGAAATTACCTGGGAGCGTTGAAAAACTGGCTCACATTAAATGAGGAATACGAATGCTTCTGGGGCGTGATGGATCTGCATTCGCTGACAGTGCGGCAGGTGCCGTCCGAGTTTCGTAAAAATGCAAGAAACCTGTTGATTTTGTATATTGCTGCAGGACTCGACCCAAAGAAGAACTGTATTTATTTTCAGTCTCATGTATCGGCGCATGCAGAGCTGGCATGGCTGTTAAATTGTTTCACTTATGTGGGTGAGCTGAACCGTATGACCCAGTATAAGGAAAAGGCTGCGAAGCATGCAGACAATGTCAATGCAGGGCTGTTTACATATCCTGTTTTGATGGCGGCGGATATTTTGCTCTATCAGGCGGATTATGTGCCAGTGGGGAAGGACCAGAAGCAGCATCTGGAGATAACACGGGATATCGCAGAGCGTTTTAACGCAATATACGGAGATGTGTTTACCATACCGGAACCATATTTTGGCAAGGGCGGAACAAAGATTATGAGTTTGCAGAACCCAGAGCAGAAAATGTCAAAATCAGATGAAAATGTCAATGGAAGCATTTATCTGATGGATGATCCGGATACCATCCTGCGCAAATGCAAGCGCGCGGTGACTGATTCCGGCAGCGAGGTTTGCTATCGGGAAGATAAACCGGGTGTGAGCAATCTTTTGGAAATTTATGCTTCCTGCGCCGGAAAATCTATCGAGGAGGCAGAAAAGGAATTTGCCGGAGTTGGTTACGGTGAATTTAAAACAGCGGTCGCAGAAGCGGTTATCGCGGTATTAAAGCCGCTGCAGGATGAGTGCAGCCGCCTGCAGAAGGAAAAAGATTATATTGATGCGCTGATTAAGGAAAATGACGAAAAGGCGGCGTATTTTGCAAATAAAACCCTGCGTAAGGCAAAGAAAAAATTAGGTCTGACAGAAGTGAGGTAAATCAATGGCTGGTTCAATCTTTGGAAAACAGTTTCAGGTGTCGACATGGGGGGAATCCCATGGAAAAGGCATTGGTGTTGTGGTAGACGGATGCCCGGCCGGGCTTGCGATCTCGGAGCCGGTGATTCAGAAATATCTGGACAGGAGAAAGCCGGGGCAGACGAGATATTCAACGCCGAGAAAGGAAGAAGATAAGGTAGAGATTTTATCGGGGGTATTTGAAGGAAAAACGACAGGCACACCGATTTCTATGGTAGTTTATAATACCTCACAGCGTTCGGGGGATTATTCAGAGATTGCCGGCTATTACAGACCGGGACATGCTGATTATACGTTTGACCAGAAATATGGGTTTCGTGACTACCGTGGCGGCGGGCGTTCGTCTGGGCGTGAGACGATCAGCAGAGTTGCGGCGGGCGCGGTTGCCAGTGAGCTGTTAAAAGAGCTGGGCGTTACTGTGGCAGCATATACAAAAGAGATTGGCGGCATTTGCATTGACCTGGCAAAGGTATCAGAGGAAGCATTTGCAAAAAGCCCGCTGTTTATGCCTGATATGGAAGCGTCTGAAAAAGCAGAGCTTTTGCTGGAGCAAAAGATGAAAGAACAGGATTCTGTCGGCGGCGTGATTGAGTGTGTGGTGAAAGGGCTGCCGTCAGGAGTTGGCGATCCGGTTTTTGAAAAGCTGGATGCGAATCTGGCAAAGGCGGTTATGTCCATTGGGGCAGTAAAGGGTGTTGAAATCGGCGATGGATTTGCAGCCGCACACTCGGCTGGCTCGGAAAATAATGACTTTTTTCTGATCAGGGAAAATGGACGGGTCGGAAAAGGAACAAATCATGCCGGAGGTGTCCTGGGCGGCATCAGTGATGGGAGCGATATTATTCTGCGCGCGGCCGTGAAGCCGACTCCATCCATTGCAAAAACACAGAAAACCGTCAACAAGGCAGGGGAGGAGATTGAAGTCAATATCCGCGGTCGGCACGACCCGATTATTGTACCGCGGGCAGTTGTTGTTGTGGAATCGATGGCTGCCATAACAGTGCTTGACCAGCTGCTTGTGTCAATGACGTCCAATCTGGAGAAAGTAAGGCGTTTCTTTAGAGGATAAAAAAAGAAGAGCTTTCCATTTGCGTTCTGCTGCATATAATGGCAGAGAGAACCATTTGATAAAAACAGTCGCAGTATGGAGGCGAAATATGAGATATTTTCATTATCAAAGCAACAAAAGCATGTCTGAACTGGAGACAAAGGCGGAAAAACGAAGTTATAAAATGAACCGGTATGGGGAATTAATTATTGATGATGATACAGTTTATGAAATTGACAGAGACTGCATCCGCTGTAAAGAAAAGAAATCCAGATAATCGTTTCTGTTTGCTGTTCATAGATCATGAATCTGACGATTCATGATCTTGCTGCACCCTCACATGCAAGCATGCTCGGTTTGCTTCTCATTAGATCTTAAAAAAGCCGGAGCTGTTATCTTAACAGCTCTGGCTTTTTGTTTTTCCCCGCAGAAATGGGCATACGGTATTTCTGACGGGGACAGATGCTGACAGCTGTGTCAGAATCTGTAAGGCATGGCGTGATTAGAAACCACATCCGCCGCAGCAGCACAGGATAAGTATAATCCAGATGATAGAGCTGCAGCATCCATTGTCATCGCCGCATCCGTTAGAGAAACCGAAGCCTCCGTTGTTGCCGCAGCAGCTGCACAGAAGTAAAAGGATAATAATCCAGCTGCATCCATTGTCATTTCCGCTGCATCCGCCGCCACAGTTTGTTGCTGCTAAATCACTCATAAAGTCCTCCATTCTGCCGTTTATCCGGCAGGATAATTTTATTTACAGTGCTATCATATGCAGGGGTGCTTGGACAGTTTACGATTTTTTTTAAGATATTTTCGAGTGGGGCTTGACATAATTCCGCCTATTGTTAAAAATAGATAGGTGAAAAGTATACAGCGCATGGCGGTATACTGGAACGTGTGAATGGAGGCTGAATATGTTAAAAATACAATCGAGGACCGGTAAAATGTTTGCACTTTGCATGGCTTTTCTGCTGGTGTTTACCGGATGTACAAACCCGTTTACTGGCAACCGGCCGGAGATCAAAACCTATGATACCTCGTCAGAGGCAACCTCAGAGCAGGAAGAAGAGATCGAGGAGATTTCCTGGGAGGATGCGCTGCTGATAGCAACGGATTATATGAGGGACATGACGCAGGAAGAGAAAGTCGGGCAGCTTTTTATTGTTAATCTGGAGCAGCTGGACAACAGTAAGGGAGATTATTATGAGCTTCAGAAGTGTACGAAGAAAATGAAAGCAGCCATCAGCAAATACCACATTGGCGGTGTGATCCTTTTTTCAAGGAATATTGCAAAACGCAAACAGACCAAAAAACTGATTAATAAGCTGCAGGGCGCAAGTACGCTGCCCCTGTTTGTCTCTGTGGATGAAGAGGGAGGAAGAGTGGCGCGCATTGGATCCAATGAAAAGATGGGGACAACCCAGTTCCCTTCTGCGGAAGAGATAGGCGAGACGCAGGATGATACCTATGTCTACGAAATGGGAAAAACAATCGGGACAGAGATTGGAGAGCTGGGATTTAATGTTGATTTTGCTCCGGTGGCAGATGTTAAGACAAGTGAGTTAAATGAAGAGATTGGCGACCGTTCTTTTGGAAGTGATGCGGATAAAGTTGCAGATTATGTCAGCGCGTTTGTGCAGGGCTTAAATAAGGTTGGTATTGTCTCCACGTTAAAGCACTTTCCGGGGCAGGGGTCTTCTGACGGAGATACCCATAAGGACAGTGTTGATATAGACAGCAGCATTGCCAGACTGCGCAACACAGACTTTATTCCTTTTGAGGCAGGGATTGAAGCGGGAGCAGATTTTGTTATGGTATCACATATTTCTGTCAGCAAGGTGACGGAGACTTCCGTGCCGGCGAGTATGTCGGAGCTGATCATGCAGACTATCCTGCGGGGCGAGCTTGGCTTTGAAAAGGTAATTATCACAGATGCACTTGATATGAGCAGCATCACAAATAGTTATACATCGGCGGAGGCGGCGGTGGGTGCGTTTAAAGCAGGAGCAGATATCATACTGATGCCGCAGAATTTTGAAGAGGCATATCAGGGGGTCTTTGATGCGGTTGAAGAAGACGAAGCGCTTCAGCAGCAGCTTGAGGATTCAGTGCGCAGGATTCTTGCGGTCAAGCTTCAAAAAGGCATTTTGACCAGAGAACAGCTTCTGCAGGAAGAAACATCGTCTCCGGCTCCGACGGGAGATGCTGCACCGGAAACCAGCGCGGATTCAGAATAGATTCCGGCAGTCCGCACATGGCTTTTGGGGTTACTATTCACAGTCCTCCGCCGGCATGCTGGGAATAGTAACCTTTGGAGGACAAAAATCTGTATCGTCTACTTGCTAGATTTGATATTCGGTGTTAGAATATATCAGATGAGAGAAAAATGTGAAAAATAATTAACAGGAGGATATAACCGTGAAAAAGTTAGATATGGTGTACGAGGGCAAGGCAAAAAAAGTGTTTCGGACAGAGGATGAAAATGTATTTATCGTAGACTATAAGGATGATGCGACTGCCTTTAATGGGGAAAAGAAAGGAACCATTGTGGGAAAGGGTGTTATCAATAACCGCATGACGAACTATCTGTTTCAGAAGCTTGAGGAAGCGGGCGTTCCGACACATTATGTCGAAGAGCTGAGTGACCGTGAAACTGCTGTGAAAAAAGTCGAAATTATTCCGCTGGAGGTCATTGTCCGCAATGTGGCGGCAGGTTCTTTTTCCAAGAGGCTTGGCATAGAAGAGGGGTTTCAGCTCCTTTGTCCTACGCTGGAGTTCAGCTATAAGGACGATGCTCTGGGTGACCCGCTGATCAATGACTATTTTGCGATTGCGATCGGTGCTGCGACTAGGGAAGATATTGATACCATTTCAAAATACGCGTTTATGGTAAATGACTTTTTGAAAAAATTCTTTGATGAGTGCGGCATTGACCTGATTGATTTTAAAATTGAATTTGGAAAAACAAGTGACGGGACGATTATTCTTGCAGATGAAATTTCCCCGGATACCTGTCGTTTCTGGGATAAAGAAACACATGAAAAGTTGGACAAGGATCGTTTCCGGAGAGATTTGGGCGGTGTGGAAGACGCATATCAGGAAGTTGCAAAGAGAATTGGATTGATTTAGTCTGTTCCCCGAAATTGCCAGTATCAATTCGGTAATTTCGGGTTTTTCTATGAAATAAGGAGAAAATATATGTCATTTGGAGGATGAGATGGAAGAATATAGCAATTTCTGCGGAAATGGCAAAAGAATGCATGACGGTAAGAGTAAGGTCAGAAAACAGAGCCTTCTGGAGCAGGAAGAAGAGACGGAATTAGGGGAAGAGTGCGGCGTGTTTGGCATGTATGACATGGACGGAGCAGATGTAGCGTCAACTATCTACTATGGCCTGTTTTCTTTGCAGCACAGGGGGCAGGAGAGCTGCGGAATTGCAGTGAGCAGAACGGATGGGCCGAAGCGCAATGCATCTACCTGCAAAGGAATGGGATTGGTCAATGAAGTATTTGATGCGGAAAGCCTGGAAAAGATGCACGGCGATATCGGGGTTGGACATGTGCGTTACTCTACAGCGGGTGCCAGCACTGCAGAAAATATACAGCCGCTGGTATTAAATTATATTAAAGGCACGCTTTTGGTTGCTCATAACGGAAATCTTGTAAATGCGCTTGATTTGAGAAATGATTTGGAAATGAATGGAGCAATTTTCCAGACAACCATTGATTCTGAGGTGATTGCCTATTTGATTGCAAGGGAACGCCTGAATGTGGGAACAGCAGAGGATGCGGTGAAAAATGCGATGAAACGCTTAGTTGGGGCATATTCCCTGGTGGTTGCCAGCCCGAGAAAGCTGATCGGCGCGAGAGATCCGCAGGGGTTCAAGCCGCTTTGTATTGGAAAACGCGATCATGCCTATATTCTGGCGTCGGAAACCTGTGCGCTGGATACCATCGGGGCAGAATTTGTCCGTGATGTGGAGCCGGGGGAGATTGTGACCATCACACCCGAAGGGATTCATTCTGATTTGAGCATGGCGGTAGATAAAAAAGCAAGATGTATTTTTGAATATATTTATTTTGCAAGGGCAGACAGCTATATTGATGGAGTATGCGTGCAAAACTCCCGGATTACAGCAGGAAAAATACTCGCCCAGACACATCCGGTTGATGCGGATGTTGTAGTCGGGGTGCCGGAATCCGGCAACTTTGCTGCAATGGGCTTTGCTTTAGAGTCGGGGATTCCGTATGGAGTAGCCTTTGTAAAAAACAGCTATGTGGGCAGAACCTTTATTAAACCGAAGCAGTCTGCCAGGGAATCCAGTGTTATGGTTAAATTAAATGTGCTGAAAGAGGCGGTTAATGGCAAGCGCGTTGTCATGGTGGATGATTCGATCGTCAGAGGGACAACCAGTGCAAGAATTGTTAAGATGTTAAAGGATGCCGGAGCAGCAGAGGTCCATGTCAGAATCAGTTCGCCGCCGTTTAAATATCCATGCTATTTTGGGACAGATGTACCTTCCAGCGACCAGCTGGTGGCATATAGCCATTCGGTGGATGAGATCGCAGAAATGATAGGGGCGGACAGCCTTGGATATCTGGAGCTGGAACGGCTCAGTGAGCTGATAGGGGGAGACGACGGATATTGTCATGCCTGCTTTTCCGGAGAGTATTCGGTCGATCCGCCAAAAGAGGATATCCGCGGCGAGTATGACCGCTAAAAAAAACAGACAGAAATGGAGGAAGCTATGAGTAACGATAAATATACAAGTCCGCTTTCGGAGCGGTATGCCAGTAAGGAGATGCAGTATATTTTTTCACCGGATAAGAAATTCAAGACGTGGAGAAAGCTTTGGATTGCACTGGCAGAGGCGGAAAATGAGCTGGAACTGAAAAATGAGCAGGGAGGCCCTGCTGTGACACAGGAGCAGATTGAGGAACTGAAAGCGCATGCAGATGATATTAACTATGATGTGGCAAAGGAGCGCGAAAAGCTAGTGCGCCATGACGTTATGTCCCATGTGTATGCCTATGGCGTGCAGTGTCCGAAGGCGGCAGGTATTATCCATCTGGGGGCAACGTCCTGTTATGTAGGCGACAACACAGATGTGATTATCATGACCGAGGCGCTGGAGCTGGTTCGAAAAAAGTTAATCAATGTAATTGACGAGCTGTCCCGTTTTGCAATGGAATACCGTGAATTGCCAACGCTGGCATTTACACATTTCCAGCCGGCGCAGCCGACAACAGTCGGAAAGCGTGCAACTTTGTGGATTCAGGAGTTTTTAATGGATCTGGAAGATCTGGAATATGTGCTTTCTACGATGAAGCTTCTGGGTTCGAAGGGGACGACAGGGACACAGGCCAGCTTTATGGAGCTGTTTGACGGCGATGAGGAAAAGGTTAAAAAATTAGATCAGTTGATTGCGGAAAAAATGGGATTTTCTTCCTGTTTTCCGGTTTCGGGACAGACATACTCGCGCAAGCTTGATACCCGCGCGGTCAATGTGCTGGCAGGTATTGCCGCCAGTGCGCACAAGTTTTCCAATGACATCCGCCTTCTTCAGCATTTGAAGGAGATTGAAGAGCCGTTTGAAAAGAATCAGATTGGTTCTTCTGCGATGGCGTACAAGCGCAATCCGATGCGCAGTGAGAGAATTGCATCGCTGTCGCGGTATGTTATGGCAGACGTGACAAATACAATGTTTACTTCGGCCTGCCAGTGGTTTGAGCGTACGCTGGATGATTCGGCCAACAAGCGAATCAGTATTCCGGAAGCCTTTCTGGCGGCAGACGGTATTCTGGATCTTGTGCTGAATGTTGTTGACGGCCTTGTTGTTTATGACAAGGTCATTGAAAAAAGACTTTTGTCAGAGCTTCCGTTTATGGCGACAGAAAATATTATGATGGATGCGGTAAAAGCAGGCGGCAACAGGCAGGAGCTTCATGAAAAGATACGCACGCTCTCTATGGAAGCAGGGAAAAATGTGAAGGAATATGGCAAAGAAAATAATCTGCTGGATTTGATTGCGGCAGATGATGAATTTCCAATGGGTGCTGACGAGCTGAAAGCTGCCATGCAGCCGGAGAAGTATACAGGACGTGCGGCATCTCAGGTGAAGGAATTTATTGCTGAAATCGTGCAGCCTGTTTTGGATGCGAACAAGGATATTCTTGGATTGAAAGCAGAGATAAATGTGTAAAAGCGTATCGGATAAATGTGTTATCTGATACCGGGATGGAGGCGCTATGGCAGGAAAAAGATTATTAACAGCGCGTATTACGGTTAATATGATCGCGGCGGATGATGTATATACAGCGGACGAACAGCTGTTGATTCCGGAAGGGACGGTGATTACATCAGATATCATTCAGGCTCTTAAGGATCACTCTGTTTTTGCGATTCGCGTGAAGGTGGATGATCAGGATGGAAAGACGCCAATTCTGGCAGAGGAACCTGCAGCGGAGGAAGAACCTGCGCAGCAGTCATCCGGTGTAGAAGATCAGGCGCCGTCTTTCGGCAAAGAAACAGCGCGTCAGCAGCAGGGAGATACAGAGCCGGTCAATTACTATGACGCCGTCAGGCAGACGAAAGAATTTCAGGAGTTTGATGAAACATTTCTGGAATCTGTTGCGCACCTTAAGGATGTTTTTCACCGGGTTGTCATTCAAAATGAAGAGATTGCTGCGGATACGATTCTGACAGATGTAAAAAATGTGATTTCGAAAAGCCGTAACAGCTTAAATATTATGGATATGCTGCAGTGCATTCGCGGATATGATGATGTGACGTACGTGCATTCGCTGAATGTGGCAATACTGAGCAATATGATTGGAAAAATTGTTTTTCCGGATATTACAAAAGAAGATCTGGATGTGCTGACACTTGCCGGTTTGCTGCATGATATCGGAAAGATTATGGTTCCTGAGGATGTTCTGCAAAAAAAGGACCGGCTGACTATTTCAGAATATAATCTGGTAAAAACCCATGTGCTGCACGGGAATAATATTCTTGGGAAAGAAAATCTTGATCCGAGAATCCGTGAGGTTGCCATGCGCCATCACGAGCGCTGTGATGGAAGCGGCTATCCGGGAGGCTTCCGCAGGGACCAGATCAGTCCGTATGCCAAAATTGTGGCGATTGCAGATACTTATGATGCGATGACCTCTGATAGGGTGTACCGCAATGCGATCAGCCCGTTTGAAGTGATACATATGTTTGAACAGGAAGGCCTTGTAAAATACGAGGTAGAATATCTTCTTCCTTTTTTAGCTACGGTAGTACAGTCCTTTATCAATACAGAGGTTCAACTGACAACAGATGAAATCGGAAAGGTTGTTATGATCAATGCAAAGGATCTTTCCAAGCCGATTGTAAAGGTCGGCAATTCCTATTATGACCTGGCAAAAGAGCGTTCGATATCCATTGACAGAATCATAGATTAGTGTATACTATAAAAATTGGGGCATTTCTGTTTTGCACAAAATGTACGGGATGTGATACAATGATAAGCAGACTGGGCATCCTTGCATGTGAGTGTGCAGCAAGATTCATGATACAATGCCGCAGGATACAGGAATCGGTAAGTCGTTATTGCGACAGAATGGAGGAGAATATGGTAACAGCTATTGTTGGCGCTAACTGGGGAGACGAAGGAAAGGGAAAAATCACAGATATGCTGGGCGAGCAGTCTGACATTATTGTGCGTTTCCAGGGAGGAAGCAATGCAGGCCATACAATTATTAATGATTATGGAAAATTTGCACTGCATTTACTGCCATCCGGTGTTTTTTATGACCACACCACAAGTATTATTGGAAATGGCGTTGCCCTGAATATTCCATATCTGTTTCGGGAGATTAACGCGATTGTTGAAAAGGGTGTTCCGAAGCCTAAAATTCTGGTTTCAGACAGGGCACAGATCCTGATGCCATACCACATTGCATTTGATGAATACGAAGAGGAACGTCTCGGAAAGAAGTCCTTTGGATCTACGAAATCAGGGATTGCTCCGTTTTATTCTGACAAATATGCCAAAATTGGTATTCAGGTGTCGGAGTTGTTTGATGAAGAAATCTTAAAAGAAAAGATCAGCAGAATTTGTGAGCAGAAAAACGTGCTTTTAGAGCATTTTTACCATAAACCGCCATTAGATGAAAAGGAGCTGCTTGATACACTGCGCGGGTACAGGGATATGGTAGCGCCGTATGTCTGTGATGTATCTGCCTATCTGCGGAAAGCGATTGCAGAAGGGAAAAATATACTTTTGGAGGGACAGCTTGGCTCACTCAAGGACCCGGATCACGGAATTTATCCGATGGTTACTTCCTCCTCTACGCTGGCGGCATATGGTGCGATTGGCGCGGGGATTCCTCCGTATGAAATCAAACGCATTGTCACGGTGGTAAAAGCATACTCCAGTGCAGTCGGCGCAGGTGAATTTGTCAGTGAAATTTTAGACGAGCAGGAAGCGGATGAGCTTCGCAGGCGCGGCGGAGATGGCGGAGAGTATGGTGCCACGACAGGACGTCCGCGGCGAATGGGCTGGTTTGACGCAGTGGCAAGCCGTTATGGATGCCAGATTCAGGGAGCAACGGAGGCAGTATTGACAGTCTTGGATTGTCTTGGCTATCTGAAGGAGATTCCGGTCTGTGTCGGATATGAAATTGACGGCAAGGTAGAAAAAGATTTTCCGGTTACTGCGAAACTTGCCAAGGCAAAGCCGGTATATGAAACACTTCCGGGCTGGGAGTGTGATATCAGCGGCATTACAGAGTATGATGAGCTTCCAATGAACTGCAGAAAATACGTAGAGTTTATCGAGAAGGAGCTGGGAGTGCCGGTAACAATGGTATCAAACGGCCCGAAGAGAAGTGATATTATTTATCGCAGAAAATAAGATTGGAATTTTCTTTATGAACTATAGTGAAAAGGCAATCAAAAGAAAAAGGGAAGAGTTGACAGCCTCTTCTTATAAGTTAAAATACAAAATAAAAGAATGGCTGGCATATGGCGGTGCAATTTTTGGAATTGCACTGCTTTTGTCGCTTGTCTTTGGAATTTCCGGCGCCGTGCGCGGGATTATTGACAGTACGCCGGATGCAGAAAAAATAGATGTTTTTTCAGAAGGGCAAGCCAGCATTTTATATGACTGCAATGGAAATGAGATTCAGGAGTTGTCTGATGAAAACGTAGACCATGAGTATGTTTCCTTTGAGGATATTCCGGAATGTCTCAGGGAGGCGTTTGTTGCAAGCGAGGACAGCCGTTTTTTTGAACATAAAGGAGTGGATTTCCAAGGGTTTTTGATTTCTGTGCTAAATACGTTGTCGGGCGGGGAAAAGCAGACTGAGGACGGAAAGACAATTACGCAGCGGCTGATTGAAAACCAGATGTTGATTTATGCCAATGAGAGCAGTGTGCTGGAGCGGATTGTACAGCAGATTCAGGAACAGTATTTGGCGGTTGACATGGAGGAGCAGCAAGGGAAAGAAAAAATCCTGGAAGAATATCTGAATACCATCCACTTTGGACAGAACATGATTGGGGTACAGGCAGCGGCGGATTATTATTTAAAAAAAGACATTTCAAAAGTGACTATTTCGGAAGCTGCTTTTTTGGCAGCAGTTGCAAAAAATCCAACCGAATACAATCCATTAACCAAACAGGAGGAAAATGCAAAGCAGCGCAGGGAAATTTTAAAAGGGATGCTTGATCTGGGCTACATTTCAGATGATGAGCATGAAGATGCGCTGGGAGACGATATTTATCTGCGGGTGCAGAATGCCTCCGGCTCCAGCCTGAATCTGGAGGAAAATATCAATTCGTATTATGTGGATGCCGTGATTGAAGAGGTAATCAGTGACATGAAGGAGCAGCTGGGGTATTCCCAGACGCAGGCATATAATGCCATTTATCATGCTGGACTTAAGATATATACCTGTCAGGACACAGAGCTGCAGGGCGTATGCGAAAAGATTATAAACAGTGACCGGTATTATTCCGGCTCAACAAAATCCTACCTGTCTTACCGGCTTCTGGTCCGGTACAATGGAACAGAAAAGGAATATACAGAGATTGACATACAAAATGACTACTACGATACGACAAAGGAAAACCTGTCCCTATATTTTTCAAAGCTTTCAGATGCCCAAAAATACGTTGACCGTTTTAAAAAGAAACAGCTTAAGGATGGCGGGGAAGTTGTATTTGAAAGCCTGGAACTGATCCGGCAGCCGCAGGCTTCTTTTGTGCTGCTGGAGCAGTCAACCGGACAGGTTAAGGCGATTGTCGGAGGAAGGGGACAAAGAATCTCCAACAGTGCCCTTAACCGCGCCACAACGCTTGAAAGGCAGCCGGGTTCATGCCTTGGAATTTTATCTTCTTATCTGCCGGCGATTGACAGTGCGGGGATGACACTCGGAAGTGTGCAGGATGATGCGGATGATTTGAATCTGAAGAGCAATCTTCTTTCCAAGAAAGATACTTCGGAATATCAGGGGCTGGTAACCGTACGCCAGGCGATTGTAAATGACCTGGACATTCCGGCGGTAAAGCTGCTGCAGCAGGTTTCTGTGCAGACAGGGCAGAGCTATCTGTCGCATTTGGGCCTTTCCGGACTTTCTGCCAACAGCCAGAGTGAGGAGGAAAAAGAACAGGAAAGTACAGAGGTTATGCTGTCGCTGGGAGAAGAAACGACAGGTGTCACAAATTTGGATCTGACTGCCGCATATGCCGCAGTTGCGAATCAGGGACATTATGTAGAAACCAGATTTTATACGAAGATTGTAGACCGTGACGGGAATTATCTATTAAATAACGCAGAGGATTCCACACAGGTCATGAAAGAGTCTACAGCCTGGCTTTTGACAAAGGCAATGCAGGAAACGGTGCAGGAGGGGGATGCCGGCAAAGCAGGGTTTAAAGAGATAGAGGTTGCGCAGGCAGGCGTTAGCAGTGTCACCACAGACAATACAGACTACTGGTTTGAGGGATATACACCATATTATACGGCAGGGCTGTGGATTGGCGAGGATGAATCGGCAGCGCAGGAAAGCTCAGATGCATATCAGCTGATCTGGCGGGATATTATGGAAGAGGTTCACAAGTTGACGAATCATTCGGATGGCACTTTTGAGAAACCGGAGGGGGATGATATTGTGTCCTGCGATATTTGTACCAAATGCGGGAACCTGGCAGTCAGCGGCTTGTGTGATGAGGCAGAAGGCGGCGCCGCCGTCCGGAAAGAATATTTTGTAAAAGGAACAGAGCCGGAGAAAAACTGCGACTGCCATGTTAAATTCCAGATTTGTCAATCAACAGGGCAGCTGGCAGGAGAAGGATGCCCGCAGGAGGATATCAGCGAAGTTGTTTTGCTGCAAAAAACAGAAACGGCAAAGACAGCAGATACCCCGTATTTGATTCAGAATAATCTTTCCGGCGAGGTTTGTACAGAGCATAATGATGAGGAATAAAGCAGCTGGACAAATAGACAAGCAGATTTGCTGATTCTCATTGGCACAGTACACTAGTACAGCGTTTTCAAAATTCTTGTGCAAATAATCTATCTATGATAGAATGA
>JAJQGL010000023.1 GCA_021200535.1 Clostridiaceae bacterium
AACATATCATTGAGCAGATTTTAAAAAGGGTGATCGCAGACGGCAAGGGGATTGAAGTCAACACATCCTGTTATCGGTATGGACTGGATATGACGCCATTCCGCTCCCTGTAATTCGAGCAGTCCAACAAATTACATCCCCGCATAACTGCATTCGCCCCATATCGGTGTCGGATTTCCAGGATTGCTCTCTGCATATTCTTCTCTCGGGTTCTTTCTTTCTGATTGGTAAACAGATCCATCTGTTCAAATCCTTCCGGACGTAATCGTCCAAAACAAATATTCACCCTGCGGATGCCAGTATAACGGTCAGTGATTTCCGTATACAAAGACTCCACTGTCGCAAGAATCAGCGAAGTACTGTTCGTAAAAGCTCCCAGACCCACGCCCTTTCCGCTGGAAGGTACTCCAAACCGATGATCATAGCTGATGTAAAGTGAAACCGAATTGGTCTCTAACCCCTTATCCACCAGATCAAGGATGAGCTGGTCCGTCATTTCCCGGACGATGACCCAGGCCTCTTCAAAAGAATAATTCCGCATAAGTACCTGACCGGAAGACAGGCTGTTCGTTTCCGGTTCATAAGATTTGATATCTTCCATGGTACAAGGCTCATACCCCATGCATGGTCGATCAGCAGCTCCGCGTCTATGCCAAATAACTTCTGCAGCCATTCCGGCTGCTTTAAACTGGTGCGCGCAATATCCCCCATCGTCAGAATCCCGTATCGTCCTAACGTCCGGGCCGTACCCGGTCCGATTCTCCAAAAGTCCGTCAGCGGACGATGGCTCCACATCTTTTCCCGGTATTGCATCTCATCCAGGAACCCGATATGATCATCCACGTGTTTTGCCACAATATCCATGGCAATTTTACACAGATAGAGATTCGTACCAATCCCCGCCGTAGCGCATATCCCAGTCTCCCGCATGACTTCATTCATCAACAAAACCGCAAGCTCTCTGGCCGTCTTTCCATAAAACTCCAGATAAGCCGTCACATCGATAAAACATTCATCGATGGAATACACATGGATATCGTCCGGACTGAAATATTTGAGATAGATTCCATATATCTTCACAGAATAATCAATGTAAAGCTGCATCCGTGGCATAGCGGTGATGTACTTCACATCCGGCGGAATCTCATGTATTCTGCAGCGATTCTTTACTCCCAGCTGCTTCATTGCGGGAGTAATAGCTAAACAGATCGTAGATACAGACCTGGTCGGATCAGCCACAACCAGATTCACCTGGAACGGGTCCAGTCCTCGCTCCACACATTCCACTGAAGCATAGAATGACTTCAGATCAATCGCTATATACATCCGGTTTTGTTCTGGAACCATTTGAATACCATCCCTTCATATTGCTATTCGCAATGTCTTTCCATAAAAGCTTGACAAAATGCGAAGTTCGCTTTATACTGAGCATGAAATTAGTTTTCGCTATTGCTTGCTATTATATGAATTTCATTTTCTTGTGTCAAGATATTTTATTGAAAAATATGAATATGAAATTCGCATTTAAGCAAATTTCAGACAGATGATGAGGTTAAAAAATGAATTTTGCAGAAAAAGTAAGGAAACTGAGAAAAGAAAACAAGATGTCGCAAGTTGAGCTGGCTCAGGCGATCGGCGTCACTTCCCGAACCATTCAGTTCTATGAATCCGGAAAGAGCTACCCACGGTATCGCGAGACTTACCAGAAGCTGGCGGAGACACTCTCCTGTGATGTAAATGAGCTGCTCATCGTTGATTCTGAGCCATCTGCCGTGGAAAAAGAAACCGCTTTTATTTCAGAAGCAGCGGAACAGTACGGCAGTCGCGGAAAACGGCAGGCAGAACGACTAATCGAGGAAGTTTCCGGCTGCTTCGCCGGCGGAGAACTGTCAGAAGAAGATAAAGATGAAATGATGAAAGCCATCCAGGATGCTTACTGGATCGCCAAAAAGAATAACCAGAAATATGCGCCAAAGAAATTCCAGTAACCGGGGAGTTGTCTGCTGATGGGAATACCTACTACAAAAATTGTTGAACTTGCCAATCATCTGTATACGAAATATCAGACACGCAATCCCAGAGAGCTCGCGAACGCCCTGGATGTTATTATCATGCCGCCGCGACCCTTTAAGTCCCAAAAAGGCGCTTACAAAGTAATCCTGAACAACCGCTTTATTTTCTTCAAAGAAGACATGAATCCGGTCCTCGAAAATATTGTACTGCTTCACGAGCTTGGTCATGACCAACTGCACAGGGATACCGCTTCCGGCATCTGGAACACGAAAATGATTTCCTTAGATATGACAAATAATGATCTGGAGAAGTCTATATTTGCTATCTCTGAATCATTATGCCCTCATTTGTTCACCAATATGCGATCTTTTATTTACAATTTTTCCACAATTCGACCACTTTTTCTTCACAGAGAAATTGTATCCTTTTCGTCAGAAGCAGATAACAAGTGCTTTTAAATCTTTCTTTTTCATACTCGCCGGGGTCAGAAATGATCCCGGCCCTCCCTTTTTCTGGCTGGATAACCAAATTAAAATGCCCGGTATATCAGCCGGGCAGGATAACTTGCAATTAAGCTTTGATGTTATATATAAGTTCTGATGATGCCATAGCATACAATAACAAATAAAATCGGGAGGATATAACAAAAATAAGGTTTCATCCAATCATAGAGCCGTATACGGCCAGTGGCATTCTTATTCACCTCTGTTTTAAATTTCTCAAATCCCCATTTCTTCAATACATAAAGCAGCATTAAAAGAGCTCCGACAGTCAGACATACTCCTGATGAAAGAAAATCTGCAAAGTCGAAAAATCCCATTCCCAGCGCGGAAAAGCGAGCAAAAAACCCCTCCCCGTAAGAAAGAGTAAATGGAATTGAGCATACAAACTGTGCCAGTACTACTGCCGTGCAGGCTTTTTTTCGTTTCCATCCCCAGTTATCACAGATTGTTGCAACCAGTGCTTCCGATCCGCCAACCAGGGATGTAAACCCCGCGAAAAAGACGCAGATCATAAACAATCCCCCAAATGGCCTTCCAAAACTGCCCATCTGGTTAAACAGGTTCGGGAGCGTCACAAAAATAAGGGACGGGCCAATAGTCGGCTCAATATCAAAAGCAAACAATGCCGGCACGCAAAGCAGCCCTGCAAGTATCGCAATCGCTGTATCCAGAATAGCTGTGAGCGAAAGCGACGATACCAGACTGGTATCTGACGGAATATAACTTCCATATACAAAGCCGCAGCACATTCCGATTCCAATTGAGAAAAAGACCTGAGTCCCGGCGGCAGAGATCACTGATAAGTTGATTTTTGAAAAATCCGGCTTCAAATACCACACAAGTCCTTCCGACGCTCCGGGAAGCATATTGGAATAAATAGCCAGCCCAATCATAATGCACAAGAGCAGTGGCAGAAGTATGGAGCACACTTTCTCGACTCCTTTTTTTATACCGCCATTCAGACAAAGCCACAACAGCACCACATATACTGCGCCATAGAGAATGCCTTTAGGATCTGCTGAATAAGTGCTGAATGTCTCAGCTATTTCATCTGCCGAAAGTCCGCTCAACGAGCCGTTCAGAATTTTTACTATATACCCAAGCGTCCAGTTTCCTACAATCATTATGGCAAAACTGTTAATTATAAAAATCGCAATAGCCCCAAGCCAACCAATAGCGCTCCAAGGCGTTTTTTCCTTTCCTTCCAGTTTTTTCATTGCAGCAATTGGCGCAAGCCTCGCACTCCTGCCCAGCGTGACCTCAATCAGGAAAGCCGGAATACCAACCAGTAAAACCAGTATCAGATAAACGAGTAAAAACGCGCCGCCGCCATTATTCCCCACCATATATGGAAATTTCCATAGATTTCCGATACCTATACAAAATGCAGCCATACTTAGGATAAAACCTACTTTTGACGTGAATCCTCTCTTATTGTCCATTTTTCCCCCATTTTCTTACAGTTTGCCTGCGGTTATCTATTGTAACCGCTAACTTCGTATCTTTATCCGCTCTTTTTATCAATCCCCATATATAATCTGCTCACATTTACGATACACATTCTCACAAGGTGTAATCCCAAGCTTTTCTGCCTCTACAAGATTTTCATACGTAGATTTCGGCATAACATCATCAATCACCTGAATCAGATGATCATATGTCGCATCCTTCCCCATCAGGTATTCTTGTGCGCCGCAGATAACCCCAGCAGTATTATGCCACCATTCTGTCTGGAACAGAATATCCCGTTTGGCAAGGAGCCTGGAAATACGTATTTCCTCTTCCTGGCTGGACGCACGCAGCTGGTTGTTTGCTGAACCCCAGATATACCTGCATTGCAATTTGGGGATGTTCTCATCGTAAAATACGCCGCCAATGGCACAGGGACAAAGTATATCTACCTTCTCATAATAAGCCCGCTCCAGAGGAACAACCTCAATTCCACGTCCTGGGTGTTTATCCACAAATTCAGCTGCACGTTTTGTGTCCAGGTCTGCTATTTTCAGGGATACATTTTCTTTCAATAGATTCTCCCCCATATACCAGCCTACCGCACCAAGCCCGATCAACATTACTGACTTGCCGTCCAGGCTTTCCGTTCCTTCTTTAAATCTTACCGCCTGCTTCATCGTCACGTACACTCCATATGCAGTCGGTTTTCCAGTCTCGCCCAGCGGTGACTTCGGGCCACTTGTGTAGTTCATAGAAAAATGTTCATTTTCGACATCGGCCATCTCTGTTGGGAAATTCATGTCCGGACCGGTCATCGTCCTGCAGCTGTCGATACAAAAACCCAGAAACCCCATAATTTCCATGTTTTCCATATCTAATGGTTCCATTGTCACAGTTTGTTTGCAACCACCAAATGACAGGTGCCCTGCCACATTCTTAAAGCTCATTCCCCTGCCCAGATTTAGTCCATCAATAATCACTTCTTTTTCTTCTTCGTCTGGACTATGCCGCCGAATTCCTCCTGCCAGTGTCGCATGTAACCGATTGTTAATCCCGAGTTTTCGACTGTGTTGGTGGCTCATATACGTAATATTCCATTTTTCATTATAGTAAAGTTCAATTCCAAAATGCCGCCCCTGCCGGATCAAATCCAGAATTTCTTCCAGGTAATCCTCCAGCCCATATTTTCGATAGAGTTCCCATACCTGAGTCGTATTCAAGTAAATTACATTATCTGTCAGGATACTCTCGACATAAAATTCCTGATTATATTTTGAGAAATCCAAATCCTTCTCCCACTGTTTCAATACTTCCATCCGAAACGTTCCTTTTTTCCAGTCATGGCGGATTTTTAACGTCGTATAGCCTTCTTTTCTCAAGGGTGTAATTAAGCTTCTCATATCCTTACCTCTCATTTTCCGTGCATCGTGCACTGTGCACACTTTTTTCTGTAATGATAACGCTTTAACGCGAGAAAGTCAATATCTGTTGACACTTTTTTTCAGCTGCGATAAACTGAGGTCGTATACAAAAACAATAATTGTAAAGTGAGGATAAAATGGCTGTAGTTAAAAACACTATGAAAGATCAGGTCTATATAGAAATCAGAAACCGGATATTCAACCGGGATTTTTTGCCGGGGTGTACACTGAACATCGCACATCTAAGCCAGGAGTTGGGCGTAAGCAACTCTCCGATCCGTGAGGCTCTGGCTATGCTGGAAAATGAGGGATTGGTGATCTCAACCACAAATGCCAGATATAAGGTTGTTTCGCTTACTGAAGAATTCATCCAGGAACTGAACAGCGCAATATTGGTCATCCTCAATGGCGCTGTCTCCATCTGTGCCCGTGAAAACAGGCTAGGGCAACTTGAAACCAGCCTGGAAGAGGCACTAAACCGCCAGAAAACGCTCACACCAAACACAAAGGAAGAACAGATTTATCAGCTGGCAGTCGAATTTGACCGCACTATCGTGAACTCTGCCGGGAATCAGCTGCTTTCACAAACCTTCAACCGTTGGGCGAACCTGCTTTATATGTCTACTGCACTTATGAGTACAAGTTCAAACAATAGTATCAGGGAGCATGAACGGATACTTGAAGCCCTCAAATCAAGAAATCTGGATAAAGTAACGACAGAACTTGAAAAACATTATGATAAGCACATAGAATGATTTAACGAAAGCAAGATTATTGTTTTTATCAAAAACCCGCCCAGGATATATCGGCCAGGCGGGTCTGTTTTATTTCCTACAGATACTCCTGCCAGTATAATACTTCTAACCATTCGACAATATCTCCTATAACGTGTTCCCGGCACGCTTCATGCAGGATATCATGGCGTCCAGGATAAAGGTTCAAAGAAACATCATTTATACCCGCTTCTTTATACGCATCCATCAGCCGTTCCACTCCTTTTCCCATCTCTCCTACCGGATCATCTTTTCCGGAAAGAAAAAGCATCGGCAAATTCTCTGAAATTTTCCCAATATTCTCCCTGTTTCCCGTAACCAGCATTCCTCGCAGAAGTTCCCGGAACAGTCCTGCAGGCATAAACTTTCCGCAGACTTCATCCTGCATATAATTGCTTATCCCGTCTACGCTTTCACAGAGCCAGTCAAAGTCAGTCTTGTTCGGCTTAAAATAACGGTTATATGTGCCAAAAGACATTTTCTGTATAAGTTTGCTTCGGTTCCCATCTCCAACTCGTTTTGCTTCCAGACTGGCGATAGCTTTGGCAAACGAAATCTGCGATGCACTCTGGAATCCAGTTCCAATCAGTATAGCCAAATCCATGCTGTCAGGAAAATGTGCGAGCAGATCCCTTACCACAAATGACCCAAGTGAAAAACCAATACTATAAAATGGCACGGTCGGATACTGCTGTTTTAGATACTCCTGCAGACGATGTGTATCTTTCACAAGGTACTCCCATCTGTAACAGTCTGGCTTTTCGGACTCTCCATGTCCCATGTGATCATTTCCGGCCACAGCATATCCTTTTTCCACCAATGCAGTGGCCAGTTCCCCATACCGTCCAATATGTTCTGTGATGCCATGTGACACCTGTATAACTGCTTTCGGATGTCCTTCCGGCAGCCATTCATGGAAATGTATCTTCGTTTTTCTGTCAGACGACAAATAATGCAAATCCTTTTCTATCATAGTCATCCTCCTCCATATAAGTCTCAGCTGAACGGCAGATCCTCATCCCCTAAATCATCCGGAAGATGCGAATCCTGCCCATCCGTTCCAAGCAGCTTCGAACCAAGTTTATTCATCATTTCCATTGCTCTTTTCGCCGACACTTCATTCGCAATCCGGTTTGCCTCTTTCGTGCCCAGCAGGAGAAGCGGTGATTTCAGCCCAATATCCCTGAAGATATCACACGTATAGTCATACCATATCCGGCCTGTTCCCCGGCATAGCTTTTCAGTCTGTTGATCCCCTCAATAAAACCTTTTTCGAAGAAAAAAGCATAATCATCGTCCCAGAAAAACAGATTATCATCTTCGTCATCACTTAACAGCATCTTATCAAACCGCAGGACTTCATTTGCTGCCTGCTTTGCCTCCCGATCCGAATAGCCAAAGCGCGCCATCAATTCATTTGCAACAGCCGTCGCCTGTTTCCGGTTGATATACGGATTTTTCTTTTTATATCCAACCTCTCTGCGGAAATCTACTTCATCCTTAGCTGACATGATGGATATCGCAAACAAAAGCTCCTCGAAAACATCGAAGGTGTAAACTTTCTCCTCATCTTCCATCTTCTCGATAAGCGGTGAGCCTCGCCATTCCAAATTGCGCTGACGCGCAATGGCTCGGCCTGCGTCCATGATTTGCTTTGCAAATCACGGACATATAGCGGCGTACTTTTTCTCTGATAAATGTTATGCCCACTGCCATATCATCTTTCATCCCTACGTATTGAGCAAAACCGGAGAAAAAGTTCTCTGGAAAATAAGGTTCTATCATCATCCAGAAACAGTTATCGTCTGCTTTCAGCTGATAGCACGCCCGAAGTCCCTCCACGATCGTCTGACTCGCGATCTTTTCCAGATAAAGGACTTCCTCCGGATGGTTGTCAAAATCAGTTGATACAAATCGAAACATATCTCGCCTCCAGACTCTATGATGCGGTTCTCAACCGCCCTGCTTTTTCATTGCCACAGAAGCAGTTAGATAATCTTGCCATGCAGATGATCGACTTCATGCTGAATAATCTGCGCCGTCCACCCACTGAATTTCTGACACTGCTGTTTAAATTTGATATCCTGGTATCGAACCTCAATCTCTTTGTATCGCGTACATTTTCTGACACCTGCAAGCGAAAGGCAGCCTTCCTCTGTCTGAAAAGGTTTAGCTTTCTTAACTATCTCCGGATTATACATGATCAGATTCATGAAACCGATATTCACTGCTATAATTGCCTTATTTACGCCAATCATATTAGCTGCCCTCGCCGGGTGGCATCCCACCCAAAATGCGGGTGGGATAAACCATTCTAACGCATTCTCCTTCATGCGCTTTCAATGTATCGAGCAGATCCACGGCAATCTGTTTGTCTTCCAAAGTTGCCGGTTCTGCTTTTTGTGACAGGAAAATTACGTCTTTCATAATCGGCTGTATCATATCTGGTTTTGACTCCCTTCATTTGCTTGCATTTGTCTCTCAATCCACGCCATTAAAACATTTACAACATATTCCTGCTGTTTCCCTGTCAGCTCTATCCCTTTCGGAATCCGGTGCCATTTCTCCAGGCATCCGCGGCAACAGCATCCGGTCGCGTGCTGTGCAATAAAAACAGGATGTATTGAGCCACGCCATTCCGAATCGCGCATTCGCGCGATGGCGTGGCCTTCGTCCATGATTTGCTGACGCGAATCATGGACATGTTTCATAGGGGTCTGCTTCCCATCATTCTTTGGCTCTGCCGGAGCTAACCTCAGACGGATAAAATCACAGGCATGTGAGCGAATGGTATCCATCCCTTTATTTCTGACATATGCTGTATCCGCCTGTTTCAGAGAGAAACTGCTGCGAAATTTGGAACGCGACAGCCGGTCAAATAAATCAGAAAAAGGCTCTGTATATTTATCTGTAGGTTTATCCGAACCGCTATCTGAGAATCCGACTTTAGAACTATCAGATTGTCTCCCATATGGTGCTATCTGCTCGGCCACCATCGACAGTTCATCTCTATCCTGATTATTCTGATAGTAACTGTAAGGTCTATCTGCTTCTTTCTGCGTCAGTTCCGCTTTGACAGCGTCTTTCCACCCATTCGCAATCCGTTCGGCAAGCTTTGTGTTCCTGGATGTGGTCGTTTCGTTGCGTGTGGCATAGGCAATCGCTTTTTTCTCCCCAATCAGAACCAGTATCTTTTTTGCGCGCGTCACGCCAGTATACAGCAAGTTCCGCTGCAGCATCACGTAATGACTCATAGTAAATGGCATAACTACAATCGGGTATTCCGACCCCTGTGCTTTATGAATGGTTGTCGCATAAGCAAGCGTCAGCTCATCCAGTTCCGTCACATCATACGTAATGTGCCGTCCATCAAAATCGACAGTCAGCTCATTTTCTTCCATATCCACGTTCACAATAATCCCGATATCCCCGTTGAACACTTCCTTGTCATAATTATTGCGTTGCTGCATTACCTTATCATGCATCCGGTACTGTGTACCTCCGCGTTTCAAGAAAATTGTTCCTGGATTCAAGGCTTCCTGTAAAACCTGATTCAGATTCGCTGCTCCGCAAACACCGCGCTGCATTGGTGTCAGAACCTGAATGTCCGAAAAAGCATTTACATGATAATAAGATGGCAGATTCTTTGAACAGTATTTTACAAGCAGATCGACCACTTCTTCGTTTGTCTCTCTCGATGCAAAAAAGAAATCCGCATCCCGTCCGCCGCGCAGATCCGGCATCTCGCCTTTATTAATCCGGTGCGCGTTCATAATACTCCGGCTTCCCTGTGCCTGCCGGAAAATACGGGTGAACCGAACAACCGGTATGCTTCCGGATGCTATAATGTCTTTCAGAACATTTCCAGCACCTACACTCGGAAGCTGATCTGTATCACCGACCAGTATCAGCGTCATTTCTTCCGGGAGTGCTTTCAGAAGGTTATACATCAGCATAATGTCAATCATCGAACACTCATCCAGAATCAGGACATCACCTTCCAATGGATTCTCTTCGTTCCGCTGATATCCTTCCGGTGGTTTGTATTCCAACAGGCGGTGAATGGTCTTCGCTTCCATTCCTGGTCCTGCATTATCGATGCTGGACGTAGGCCGCGCCACCGCGCCATCAGCGCGATTCTGCATGGCGTGGCTCTCCCGTACAGCTTCTGACATCCGCTTCGCTGCGCGTCCGGTCGGAGCTGCAAGGATGATTCTGCAGCCTGCTTTCCGATAAGCGGAGATAATCCCCAGCGTCGTCGTTGTCTTGCCTGTGCCCGGCCCGCCGGTCAATACCATCATTTTTGATGAAATTGCCTCACGAATCGCCTGCAGCTGAATCTCGTCATATCGAATCCTGGAATCCAGTTCAATCTCCCGCATAACCTTTTCTACATTCAACGCCACACGGCGTTCGCCACTCATCAATCGAATCAGACGCTTCGCGCAGCCAGTCTCCGAAAAGTAAAAAGGCGGCAAATAAATCGCGTCTTCCTCTTTGATCACATCAGAAGTACGCAGCATTTCATCCAGCGTCATTTCATAACTCACGATGGAAATGCCCCCTCCCTTTGGTCGGCGGCAGGTCGCGTCTGCGATGCATGAAACGCTTCGCGTTTCGCAGACGCTCAGTCAGCCCCACACGCTGCCAGGCCTCCCTCGAATCACACCACAGAAAAAACATCTTCTATAATTTCTGCCGCAACGGGCAAGCCGAATGAGTAACCTTCTCTGCAAGCTTCTTATACCCCATGTCTCTAAGGTAATCCTGCAGAATGGGAACGGACTGCGTGGATTCCGGCCCAATGATCAGTTCTGTAATAGCTTCATCCATCTGGGTATCCGCAATCTGGCACAGTTTCTGCAGGTTCACAGGGTAATATTTCTTAATGCGCTCGTTTGAAATATGATACCGTGGCTGGACATTGAAAAAGCCCTGTTCAAAAGGTGAGACAACCAGACGCACTTCTTTCTCGCTGCTAAAAGACGGATGTTTATAAGCTGCGGAAGCAGCCCAGGCGTGATTTAACGCCGCACGAATGGCTGGAGAAGTATCCCATGGTGCTTTGTGGCGGCGGATCAGGCGATATAAAATCTCGACCAGTTCATGCTCTCCTACATCATCCCGATAGAACACTGTCTGAAGGGACAACGGTTCAACCGCCATCTTTTTCAACAGATCATACCGAAGCGCAATACAAACACCCCGCCCCCGGTTTGCATAACGTTCCCACTGGGCTGCATCATCCCGGTAGCAGGAAAAACATGCCGCATATGCGGAATAAACAAATTCCTTATCCTTTTCCGCTGAAAAGAGTTTTTCCGTCCACTTCGCCCTGATCACA
The DNA here is from genome assembly GCA_021200535.1 of Clostridiaceae bacterium. Lineage (GTDB taxonomy): Bacteria > Bacillota > Clostridia > Lachnospirales > Lachnospiraceae > Butyribacter. The sequence continues at coordinate 11,507 of JAJQGL010000023.1, forward strand.
TCCCCTTCTTTCTGGAAGCGTTCCGCAACCGCCTTACAGAGACTGCTCATAAAAAATGTCATTTCTGAAGCATCGTTCATATTCAATACATTGTTTAAGCGAAGCTCTGCATTGCTCAGAATGCCGTCCAATGCACTAAAATCCGTATAATGGTAAAGAGTATCTATTCTTCCAGATTGTCCCATATCTTCGCTCTCCCTAAACTATCTATCCTCTTTACGTCTGATCAAGTCATTTAACGGCCTGATTATAATGATTCAAAATTACTGTAGCGATCGTCTCCGCAGCCAGCCGCGAACCAGCTTCATTTGGATGACTTCCGTCTTCTGCATAGAGATTTTCTGTCATGCTTCCTTCGTAAAAGGCAGTCCCTACATCAGCCAGAAGTGCATTCCCATTCGATGCGGCCTCTCGATATGCATCCTGCAAACCCTGATACATTTCATCGTAATCAAGTCCTGCCTTTTTCAACTGCTGTCCATCCTTCTGATATGCCCAAGTGAGATAAAAAACCGGCACCGCTCCAATTGAATGAATTTTATCACAGAGAAGCGCCGCTGTTTCCAAAAATTTCTCCTTTGTAGTTACCGGAGCCTTGCTCATTTCCTGTAGAACCACATAATCCCATCGTTCCTCTGCAAATGCTTTCAGTGTCTTCGCTCCCATCTCGGTTTTTGGGTTCAATTGTTCTGAAAGTCTCGCCCCGCCACGCGTATGCTGCACGACTTCTGCTCCGGTAAGTTCCGACAGCATCTCTGGCATATCGTTCGTAAATATGTAGCTATTCCCTAACATCAGGATTCTCATTCTGCTCATCCTTCCCCGCCTTTCTCAATAAACCACCCACTTCTACTTCTCCGCTTGTAAATTCAATTACTTCCGTCCTGTTTGCCCCTATAGATCATTATAAATATAGTCAAGATAACACAATTAAAAATAGAATTCAATATAGCATCCAAAGCGCTGCTTACCGGAGCATTCTTTCCCTGTCTCTTGCACCCATCAAGTATGCTCCAAACATAATTCGTCCCCATTTTTCTTCATATATATCCATCATCTCTTCATAGAATTCCCAGTTTTGGGTATCGTCACCTCCCAAAAGCTTTTCAAGTTCTGCCTCCATCTTAAAAACTCTTCTTCAAGGAGTTCATATTCCGAATCATCCTTTACTGCTTCCGATATTGGATTCTCGTACATTTTTTCAAAATACTCCGTCATAAATTGCCTGTCCATTTCGCTCTTTTCTTCCTCTCTTTTTGAAATCTGAACCCACTGTATCATATCAATAACAGCTAAAATAATATTGCACATTGCCAAATCATCAATCCCCGCATCCGCTGACTCAACGCATATTTTTCTGCATTATACTCAATATATTAGGCATAGTCAATAAATTAAGTATGTTATTCTCAATCCGGGTGATGCAGTGTGATTTCATACAAACCATTTTACGAAACTCTCTTAAAGAAAAATGTTACGGAATACCATCTGATATATAAGGAAGGAATCTCTGCAAATACTCTACAACGCATGAGAAATGGGCTTCCTATCACCACGAAAACGCTGGACACACTATGTTTTATACTGGATTGCGAAGTATCCGATATTCTATATCACGATAAGACCAAATAATCGTAAAATGTTCTCAACATTCACAAAAAAAAGAGCAGGGTAGCTAAAACCATATCTTAGCTACCCTGTTTCCCTATCTAATCATAGTTTTTCGATTAAATCCTTCAATTCAGCAGGAGAAAGCCCTTTTTCTTTCATGATAGAAAGAATTTCTTTGAGAGCCTCTTCCTCGGCTGCTTTTGCAGCTGCCGCTTCTATCTCGTCCAGCTGCGCCTGCAGATCTGCTTTTTCCGCCTGCGCTGCGTCAATTTTCGCCTGAAGCCCGTCAATCGTCTGGTCTATGACAGCGATCTTGTCGTTAATGATTTGTTCTTTGGTTCTGCGTACTCTGGCCATTGGTGAATACCTCCTGTTTTTTCATTTCATTATAAAGGGAAAAACGTAGACTGTAAAGGGTAAAAGTCTCTCTTGCCCACCTTCATAAAATCTGCTACACTGTCCATAAGAAATTCCAAAGAAGGAAACCGCTATGAACTATAAAGAATACATATGGAACAAAGTACACAGCCTCTACTACCAATATGACATGAACTGCGCACGGACAACACTGACCTGCTTATCTGATCTATACAGTTTTCCCATCAGCGCAGATGTTTACACTGCCGCCCTCGGAATGCATGGTGCCGGCGGTTACGGAGCACAGTGCGGACTCATCGAGGGCGCGCTGATGTTTATCGGCCTGTATTTTTCTGCAGCAAACATGAGTGAAAAGCAGATCGTATCTGTATGCTATCAGTACGCCAGGGAATTTGAGAAAACATTCGGCTCTTTGAGATGCCGGGAGCTTCGTCCGGGCGGGTTCTCAAAAAATGACCCTCCGCATCTTTGTGAATCCATCACCTGTCAGGCAATCGAATTTGCTTATCTTTTCATACAGGAGATTGAGTTATAAACCAGTAAGATCACATTGCAGCTTATATAGTGATGCAATTTGATGGTATTATGCTTTTTTGAGCATCTCCTTTGTCAGAAGCAACATTTCCTGCATATTATCCAGTTCCCGATCTAAAGCTTCAGCCAAATACTCTCCAGCTCCCATCGCAGTAAGGATTGCATCTGCCGACCCAATCATCCTGTTTTTGATTTCTTCTTCGATAAAGGCCGTTTCAAGCGCTTCATCTCCATCTTCGCTCAGATAAACCATGTCTGGCAATCCATCGCCATCATTATCATGGAAATAAAAGTCAAATTCCCCGTCCCCAGAAAGATCCATGGCAAGCGTATCAATATTACCATCCCCCGTAGAATCCATCAGAGCTACATCTGGTACACCATCACCATCCACATCAATCAGGATCTCATCTTTTGCGCTGCGTACCAGCGTCTTTCGGAAATCCTTATCATGCTTCAACTTCCGTTTTACTTCTCGTAATGTTCCCATATCCAAATCTCCTTTTTTGTATATCAGAATCCCCTACCTGGGCCACCCATTCCAGGGCCACGCATTCCTGGTCTCCCCATAGGCGGCGGGCCACCCATCGGCGGCATATAAGGCGGACGTCTCCTGTGGGTCATCCTTCTTGCAAGGTTGGATAACGCTGAAGCGCCTACTACTGCCCCACCAACGACTGCTGCTGTTTTCGCTGCATTCGACCAACCGGATTTTTCGCCGTTTACATTATTATATGATCCATCATTGTAAGCCGCTGCCGTATCCCCATAAATGGACGCACCGCACTGCGGGCAGAAATTTGTATTTTCATCAACGGCAAGCCCGCAATTTTTACAATAAACAGCCATAAGATCACCTCCCTTGGATTTCTATATTCCAGATTAAGTATAGTACTGATTTCCAGCAATTACAAATGAAACTTTTAAAAAACATAAATAAAGAGAATTTCAAATTTCTCAAGCTTACTGTTTTTTTAATGGGAATTACCAAATATTGCATTGTACAAACCAGAACATCGTGATAAAATTTTTTAAATGCTTTTGATTTCCAAGAATCAGCCGACTGTTTCAGATACAGTACAGGAGGGGCATATGGCAACATGGAATCCATGGCATGGATGCACAAAAGTCAGCGCAGGATGTGCGCACTGTTATGTCTACAGGCGGGATGAGGAATTTGGGCGTGATGCTTCCGTCGTCCACAAGACCGCCTCTTTTAACTTGCCGTTGCGGAAGAACCGCCAAAAGGAATACAAGCTGCAGCCAGACGGAGGTTATGTCTATACCTGTTTTACTTCCGACTTCTTTCATCCAGATGCGGATAGCTGGCGTCCAGAGGTATGGGCAATGATGAAAACCCGCTCAGATTTGGAATTTTATTTTGTTACCAAACGTCCGGAACGTTTTTCTGTTGGTCTTCCCGCTGACTGGGGCGACGGTTACGAGAATGTCCATATTGTCTGCACCTGTGAAAATCAATCCATGGCTATAAAGAGGCTCCCTGTCTTTCTGCAGCTTCCCATCCGCCATAAAGAAATTATCCACGAGCCGATGCTCGAAGCCATCGACATCCGGCCATTTCTCAACCAATACCATGACGAAATCGAACTGGTTTCCTGTGGCGGAGAATCCGGCGATGATGCCAGGGTGTGCGATTTCGGCTGGATACAGGACACTATGAATCAATGCGTCGAGTACAATGTTGCATTCCACTTTCATCAGACCGGCTATCATTTCCGGCTGGGGAACCGTATTTACCATATTAATCGCAAAAACCAGCACGAACAGGCAGCAAAGGCCCGGCTAGATTTTACACCTCACAAATAACCTCTGCCTCCGCGCTGCAATCACATGCGTCAATACATCTGGGGAATGACATCGAATGATGAGTAAAACACACATAACAATGATGATTGAAAACACTCTGCTTCTTTTACATCCGCACACGTCGACCAATATGTCCGCAGCCCTCATTGGCGGTACGTTCGGAGCCACCATTCCAGATATTGACTGCAAATCTACAATAAGGTTTTTATCCAGTATCTCTCCGGCTGTTTAGATACTCATTATATACTGCGTTGCTATGTTCAAGCTGCTTTTTCTGCATAATCCGGTTCCTGTCTCCGAGAATTGCCAGCATCTCATCTACGATTTCACCTTCCGGTAACTCGCTGTAATGGGAAAGATAAAAGATCATTCTCTGTGCTGTAAAATCTGTATTCAGGTTCTGTGTTATCAAGTCACAAAATCGTTCCTGGTATCCTCTTTCCAGCATAATCTGATACAGTTCTTGGCTTAATTCTGATTTTGGTTTCATATGCTCCGCCATCTTCCTATTCTGCTTCACCATGTATAAGCTTTCACTTCACAATTTCTAATTCCAAACGCTGCATACTCCTCATTGGTCATATCGTGGAAATAAGAATGCACCACGCGGGCAATCCCATTATGAGCCACAAGTAAATAAGTTCGGTCATCTTTCCGGATGTCATCGATCAGGTTATACACCCGCTGACACAGCTGCATCATCGACTCCCCACCATCGTAACGATCCAGGAAATGGGCTTTATCGGAAACGCCCCCTCACATACGTTCGGCGGCAGGACGCACCAGCCAATTTGAAAACGCTTCGCGTTTGGCTGGTGCTGCTGCCTGGAATTCCTGTCCATCTCTGGGAGTGGATTCATGTCGGCCAAAATTTTGTTCTTTCAGCCAAGGCTCCATCCGCAATATGTCCTGCATCGCTTTTTGATGCAGGACGAAGGCCACGCCCTCGCGCGCAAGCGCGATTCTAAATGGCGTGGCTCACTACGGGGATACCGGTTTCTTCAGAAATATGCCTTGCTGTCTCAGAAGCCCGCACCAGAGGCGAATACAGGATCTCGTCTATCGGCTGTTTTTCAGCGGCAAGCTGTTTGCCAAGCGCGATTGCCTGTTCATGACCACGCTCCGTAAGGGCAATATCCGTAGCACCGCAGATCTTATTTCCGACATTCCAGATTGTCTCTCCGTGTCTTGTAAAATAGAGTGTTCCCACGCTTCTCTCCTCCTCAGAACAAATGCTCCAGATAAGTTCCATCTGGCTGTAATTCCTCAAAACATTCCGTCAGATTGTCATCATACATGATCTGCAGCACTTGCCGCATACCACCGGCCAGTTCTTTCTTCTCATATTCTTCCCGTGAAATCCAGTATACCTGCCCTTCTTCGGAGCTTTTCAAATCTCCCTCGAATGAATCTGCACGGTAAAGCAAGCCGACATTATGTAAACCATCCCGATACCAGTGATAGATTCCTTTCAACACCGGATGATGAATCGTCAGTCCTGTTTCTTCCTTCATTTCCCGGATGACCGCTTCCGTGAATGTCTCCCCGGCTTCCACGTGACCTCCAGGGAATGTCGTACCACTGTAATTGCTGCCCGTTTTATCCAGGGCAAGTATCCGATCCCCATCACACAGCATACACATATTCATGAAGATTACTTTTTTCGGCGGATGTTTCTCCGCCTTTTCATGATTTTTCATTCGCATCACCATTTATATCTCTATAAATATTCTCCCAATCCCCTGTGCCGAATTCATCAAACTTCGTATCCGTGCTTTCCGCCCTAGGCTTATCATTTCCTGGCTCAAGAGCTCAACCAATTCATGAACAATTGATTCAATAGATTCTTTCCCAACATAGCGAAAATAAAAATCCATCTGACTACATTGCAGCTCATATCTTACATGTCGGGATAAGCTGTGCTGATCTCGGAATACAAGTTGATTTCTGACAAAAAAATTCTCATCTTCACAGTCACATGAAGGAATACCCGAAAAGTCACTGTGATCATTCCGTATCAACATATCTGACAAGCAATAATAATCATAACAGATACGACCATCTTTAGAATTCGCCAGATTCCAGGTGACATCCAAATGATACGGTTCTCCGTTTATCTTTACAATATTCCACATATGCGGGATGTTTTCTTCCAGTTCCGCATTGCCGTTTACAACAATGCATTTGACATTTGCTGTATTTAGAAAGAGTTTTACTGCCTTTGAGATTCCCTCACATACTGCTCTGTTCCTTGCAAAGACTCCGATAATCGAATGGGAAGCAACCTGGCGGTTCATTTGCTGACTCTGCAGTGCTTCCCGGTCATACTTTATGTTCTGGCAAAAATAGTCATGGATTTTTCGCACCTTTTCTGAATCAGATGCGCGCTCCAACTGTAGTTCCCTCATCAGCTAGTTCACAATCGCCTGTATTCTGCCATTGTAGGTTTCTATCTGCTCGTGGCTGCAGAAATACTGTGGGACAAAAATTGTTCCTGATTTGGTCGTATTCACAGTAAGGCAACTCTGATTAAAATAATACAGAAGCGGGTTATCGGCGGTGAGTGCATCGTAGATGCGATTCACTGCATCTACATCCGGATATATTCCATCAATGGGAATCTCTTCCTCCAGATTTTTCACGCCTTTATAGAGCACCTGATAAATCCTTTTTTCAGGCTCTGACAATCGCATATAATAATATCTGTCCGTTATCATTAACGGTCTCCCCCGGCTTGAATCCCGCTTCCAGTATAATTGATCAACTGTCCAGTTTGCCCGCACCATTCACAGGTGAACAACAATCCATTACCAATTTTACAGTTCAATTTTCCACAGGAGCAAATGACAAAATATTTCGCTCCGCAGTAGGGGCAGCCTGGATATTCTTCATCCGGTTCTATGGCTCCATCTATGATTGTTCCGTCATATCCTTCATGCTTTGCCGTCGATTCCTTCATTGGAAATGCCCATGTATATTTCCAGTGACGCGGGACGATTTTTTCAAAGCGTACCCCATAGGTTTTATGCGTTTCCTTACATTTGCAGATTGCAACGGTTGCTTCCGGCATTTCCATATACTCACCTCTCGTATCTACCCTGCAGTGAAAGGCCGTCTTAACAATAGTAAGCCATCACCACAGTAATATCATCCCCACATCCCTGCTCGCTTGTTTCATTCAACCAGTCCTTAAGATTCCCAGCTACTGTTTCAAAACCATGCTCCTGTATCATTTCAAAATATTCCCGACAGGTTTGTTCAAACGCTTCCGTAGATGGGTAGCTGTTGGAAAATCCATCCGTGGACATCAAATACAAGTGCGGAGATTCTACCGTTTCATCACGGCTTCGCATCACTGTAATTGCTTTTTTCCATGCATTCCGACTGGAAAGCGAATGCGTCTCTGTTCCAAGAATTTTATCTGCCATAATTACAGGCTGAACCTGTTCCAAGTCAACTCGCAAGATGTCTCCATCCCCAAGCTGAAAGCCAAACAGGAATTCCGGCGTAATGAGAAGTCCGAGCAATGTTGTACCATACTGCCGGTATACGGAATCCAAGTCAAGGTTGCCTTTTGCATCCAGCACTTTATCCCGCTTTTTTTCCGGTGGGCTTTCCAAACCCTGTTCTTCCATTCTTCTTCAATCGTCTGTGCAATTCGTAATTCACCTTCACGGTTTAAATACGACATCAGAAAGTCAAGCGGATGATCATGCTCTTCACAACCCGTTAGCAGATTCTTTATTAAGGAACAAAACACATTGGCGGCAATCTGTGAACCAGTCTTACTGTATGGACAACGCTCACTTCCATGCCCATCCGCGACAGCAAGAACTGTAACCGTGTCAGATAGCTCGAGACATTTATAGCTGTCCTGGCATGGTTTCTCCGCGCGGAGATGGGATGCTCCTGTGACGCTTTTCCCGCATATTTTCCGAATCATAGATTCACCCGCCTTACCATACATCCCCGGCATTTACATCATCCGGATTAGGAATGTTGCCCATGTCAAGCACAAGCGGAGCCGTACCTGTATCTTTTGGAAGCAGATCATCAGAGCCGCCCAGCGCATCGCGCTCTGGAATGGGCGGCTCGTCCTGCCGCCGAACAGAGTGAGGGGGCATTTCCCGAAGAGCAGGCGCTGGGCTGCCAGTTGCTTTATCTGCCGATTTATCTTCCAGTTTTACCCTGCTCGCAGGAGCTGACACCATGGAGGCAGCTGTAGAAGCCCATTTGATCATCTTTGTAAGCATGGCCGCATTGTTCGCCTGCAGCACAAGCTCACGATTTCCGGTAAACTCAGTCAAAACAGAATCATCCGCATCCTGACCAATAGAAATCGCAATACGAACCGCTTTCTTCCCCCACGGTAAATGAAGAAGCTTGTCCAGGGACTTCTTATAATTGTCTGTCGGCTGTCCATCTGACAGAAGCACAAGCACCGGCGGCAATGCACGGTCTGACATCGGTGGAATTGTCAACTGTGCCGCCAGCAGATCAAATGCCTGCCCCAGATCAGTTACGCCACCTGCTTCGAGGTCATCCCATACGAAGTCTTCTACCGGAACCGGATTCGCAGTCACCCAGGAAGCTCCTGATGAAAACTTCAGTGTACGAATCAGCAATTGCGCGTTCGGATTATTGTCCGCCGCGTCTACCATATCCGGAATCGTAGACTGAATCGCATGGTTTACCGTGCCAATCTTCTCTCCATACATCGATCCGGAACAATCAACGATCCAGAAAAAATGAAGCGGTCTGCTTGCAAGTTCCCCACCTGGTCTTTTTAATTTCTCTGCCATTGCGTTTATCCTCCTGAATTTCATCCTTTGAATCTGCCGTAACTGTGTTGCATTATCACAACTCCAGTTTATCAATAGTTGCTATGTATTTCTCACTGTTTCATAATTTCCCAGCAGTCTTACCGAAATTCTCCTATGCAGGAGCCAAAATGGATTTTTACCCCCGGAGCAATCCCTGCCGTCCGCCCCGGCGCCACCGGAATCTGTGTGCCATCCGCCTTTTCATAAGTCCAGTTTACTTTATCTTCATTTCGGATTCCCCAGAGAGAAGGATTTTTCGGATTCTGGACAACCGTCCCTACCGATGTGTCCATATCAAAATCATTGTAAATACAATGCGATTTCAGTTTTGCCCCTGCGGAAAGAACCACCCTGTTCCTATCAATAACCAGTTTCGCGGGTACTGATACCGTATGAGAACAGTTCCAACAGATATGTGCTTCCCCGTTCTGCTCTTTCGCAGCATCATAAAATACTTCCGCGCCGCAATGTGGACAGATCATTATCCCATTCATAAGATTGGCAATTGCTTCCAACCACTGCCTTTCCACGACACGCTTCGCCGGGGTTTTCAGTCCAACAGTAAACACCTTTGTAAACAGATCACGGATTTCCTGCGGGAAAATCTTCCAGTAGATCTCCGCGTTATCGTGAATACCCGGAACCGGGCGGTTGCACGTATCCTCCGGATCGAAAATAAACACTGGATCAGTACCATATAACCGCTCCATTGCCAGGATATCCATGCACTTAATATTCGCTTCCAGCCGCCCATTCAGTGGATGGTTCACCATAAACATATAAAAAAGCAGCACCGCCAGCGAATGGAGATCCGTATTTCTGGATGGCTTTGCCTTTCCCAAGACTATCTCCGGAGCCATAAAACCGGGCGTCCCCAGAACACCGCTGTCATCCTTCCCATTCACAGATACATTATCATTGTCGCAGATTAACACATCTCCGTTATCCGGATTGAAAAACATGTTTCCAAATGAAATGTCACGGTAGCTATGGCCCATTTCATGCAGCTTTAAATATCCTTTTGTGAAATTGAAAGCCGCCCGGCACAAAACATAAAAGGATGGGTCTACCTTCCGCTTCATCAAATCCACAATGCTTTTATAATTCTTCGGTCTCAATGCCATAATATATCCGAAGGAGTCTCCTTTTGCTGGATAAATCAGGTCTTCCGGCCAGAGAAATGAAGCATCCGGACTGCCCACTGAAACAAGCTTATCCAGAATCTTCTTCTGATCTGCAGTGGCAGAGCGTTTAAAGTACCACTTCAGTGCGTAATGCTGTCCGCTACTCTCCACATCATATACTTCACCCTGGCCGCCAGCACCAAGAAGCTTTTGTACCGAATACTTGTTTCCACTTTCTGACGTCAGTATCGTTCCCGTCTTTAAAAGCCCGTCCATTACTAAATCGACCTCCTTTGCTGTATCAGCTTTATCGCCTGATAAGGAATATTTCCATCTGGAAGCACCATAGTATACGTCTTATCACCATACTGCAGCTCCAGGCCATTTGCATACGGTTTCATGGCTGACAGCAGCTTATATGACTTGTCAAACCCATGATCCTTACAATTCAGGATAATCCGCTGGTTTGTAATATATAAGATTGCTTTGTACTGCTGTGTCTCTATATATTCCTTAGAGTCTCCTACACCATAACTGAATCGGTCATTCTTAAAGAGTCCTGGTGAACTGTTACCCGCATGGCGATAAATCTTTTTGGTCTTGTCAATCAGCAGGATTGCCTTATCAATATAGCAGCAATACTCGCCACGCTTCAGAAAAATCGTATCCGTATTCAATCTGGGGAGCCGTCCGGCAAGTATCTCCTGTTTCGCGGCATCAGGCAAAATACTGGATACCGGAGGGATTTTATTTTTCCCGAATAATGCGTCTAATAAGCCCATAAGGATGCCACCTCCCGATATCAGATTAACTCATATTTCAATTTATTCTTTCGCGCATAGCTCTCCGCATAAGAGCCGAAGCTGCACATCAGGATAAATTTATCATGCACGTTGTCAAATGCGCCGTCTCCAATCTGTTGGACGCTGTCCGGAATATAGATTTCTTCCAGATTTTCACATCCGTCAAATACCCTCGCTCCAATACGATCCATTTTTTCATTCAACGTTACTTTCGTTAATGCAGTGCAACCATAAAACATCTTATCCGGTAGTTCCGAAATATTATCCGGTATGACTATTTTCATAAGATTTTCACATCCGGAAAAAGCGCCCTCCCCTATCCAATACAGGGATGCCGGAATATCAATATTTTTCAGGTTAGTACCAGAAAGGCTGTATGCACCGACCTTTTCAAGAGCCGGGGGCAACGCAGCCATTGACAGACTGCAGCAACCGGCAAACGCGTAATCTCCCAATTCTTTCATAGAAACCGGAAAGATCACCTGCGACAGCCGTGAACAGCCAGAAAAGGCACGGCTGCCAATCTGGACAAATCCTTCCGTGAAAATAGCTTCCTCAATCTCACATTCCGAAAAAGCTCCGCTCTGTACTTCAACAACGGTTTTCCCGCCTGAGCGATTCTGAAAGATGATTGTTTTCTTACTCTCGCCAGTAAAGCCGGAGACTGCAAGGCCATTTCCAATCGAGCTTCTCGCGTAACGAAACAGCTCTCCATAGGTCACCACGCCGGGCTTTTCCTCCTGAATTGCCGGAACGTGACTACCGCCTTTTGAGGCCATCTTGATGTCACAGGGCTTTTTCAGCATATGCTGCCCATAGCATACGCACCAGAGAGAAACTACCCAATCCGCATTAACACGGCTAATCCCATACTCGTCCATCAAGCATTTTACATAACGGTAAGCAAACGTGTTATTAATCTGAGCCGTTTTCCGCAAATCTTCCGCGATACCCAGATCATATGCAGATAAAATCAGATTGATCTGCATTGGCTGTCCGGGAAAATAGTCTTTCACCAGCCCCGCAAACCTGGCGCGTTCTGAAACCGCATCCGAATATGTAAACAAAAGTTTTTCAAAATCTGTTTCAAACATCGTTTATCCTTTTTCAATCTTTATCAAGCTCCATCAAAAACCTTGCTAAACATCCCAAAAAACATGTCTTGCAGCGAAAAGTCAACGCAACGACGATCACTCCACTCCAAGTGCCTTAAACACTGCTTCCTGCGGAGAAGAATAGAAAATCAGACTGAACGCACCCACCAAATCCGACGGCACAGAGCCCAAATCGCCAGCGGAGGTGATTGGCAAAAGCACCTTCTTTGCCCCACTGTCCAGGCATACCTGTAGCACGTTGGCAAGCTCATTCACTTTTATCAGTGTTCCACTGATACTAATTTCCCCAAGAACCGCTAAGCTGCTCAAGGTTGGCTTATTCAGTGCTGCAGAACAAAGTGCTATCAATGACGACAAAGCCAGATCTTTTGTCATACCAATTCCCTGCAGATCCTGATAGTGGATGATATAATCCTTTGTGGTCGTACTGATCGAACCGGAAATAGAATTCCCATTTGCTTTCAGATAGTTGAATACTGTATTCGTTGCTTCCCTTGCGTCCCGATCAGAGCCGATGCCATTACGCTCAAATTTACCATTTCCGGGCAGCACCTGTGTTTCCAGACGATAAACACCCACCATCCCCGTCTTGCACTGTGATACTGTGTAAACATGTCCCGGCTTATTCATCCCCTCCGGGATCAGCTTCCCGCCACCATGTTCCGGAACGGCGACATACTTTTCTTCAAAAGTGTCATTATCTATGTAGGAAAAATTGACATCATAAAACTCCATGCCGCCGATTTTTTTCAACTGTTCCTTGACTCTGCGGCGCATTTCCATCGAAATATCCAGAATCTCCGCAAGCTCCTCTTTCGTCACTTCCCCATCCGGATACACAAGCTTCACAAATCCAGAAACCATCTTTCGCACAGCAATCGTGTCACGCTGATTCAGGTTGTTGCCAAATCGGAAATATTTATCCGCAGCATCCCCATAGTTTTCCTTCCGCATCTGACGCATGAATTCCGACAGATAATCCGTAATAAATCCATAATCATCCGTAAAGTGCTCCGGACGGTACTTCGGAATTTCCCAGCCGGGTATGTAACAATGCATACGATCAAGGAATGCCGTATCATAAGCCATCGCGTCCGGAAACGGTTCAAACAGGTGCGATGTCTTCATCAAGACTTCCACACTCTGATTGATATTTCCGACAAACGCCATGGAAGCAGAAGCAGCCTTTTCTTCCCGCCCTCTTGAGAAAGAACCGGAAGCCATATAGTCCTTCATGATCTGGACACCGTCTTTGTCCTTAAATGTAATACCTGCCACCTCATCAAAAGCCACACAGTCCCACATTCCGACTAGGCCAACTGTCTTCGTGGACATATTATAAAACAGGTTTGCAACCGTCGTCTGGCCTCCGGAAACAAGGATGCTGTTCGGAGAAATTTCTTTATAAATATGCGATTTACCGGTGCTTCGCGGACCCAACTCACAAAGGTTGAAGTTGTTTTCTACTAATGGAATCATACGGGCTAAAAGCAGCCATTTCACACGGTCACTTAGCTTATCCGGTTCCATTCCTGTGGATCGGAGGAGAACGTCGATCCATTCCTCTTTCGTAAATGCTTTCCTGCCATTCTTCAACTCATCCATATCAACACTGAATCACAAATTATTACGTAGATAGCTTACGCCGCTAAATTCGTTTTCC
>JAJQGL010000085.1 GCA_021200535.1 Clostridiaceae bacterium
TATCCTTTCCGCAGCATGGCTGCTGGTTAAATCTGTATTGGTGGGGCTATATCAGCCATATCATTTACATCTGTCATATTAGCGGCTCCCATTATCCCTTTGCCGCCGCACGTCCTCTCCAGTGTACCGGCATTCTCATATGGGGAGCGGCTTATAATCTGCTATATCCGTGGTGTAGACGGTGCAGAGCGGTGTTGCGGCGGTGTAGGTGTCTCATGCCTGAAAGCCTTGATATTTCAACGATTTTCACAGTGTTGGTGTAAATGGTGTAGGTTTTTGAGATTTCTCTTTTAAATATTTCGAGGTTTCCATTTCTTTTTCCGGGAAAAGAAAAAAACTAAAATTTATTCTCTTATACTTTTAAAAATACTACACCATCTACACCAAAGGGGAAAAGCCTTGTGTTTCAGGGGATTTCGGCGGTGTAGCACTGTGATTTTACCCTACACCAAGCTACACCAACTACACCAAAAACGCCGTCAGTAGTGTGAAAATCGGAAAAATCGGCGAGAACGAGAGAAGTTTTTTCTATATAAAACCGAGAAAAAATCTGAAACAGCACTGTGAAAAAACTTTCTCTGTCTTGTATTTTTTCTCCCATCCGCATCATCACGTCCCTGTGTAAATACATCATCTGCACTGCCTTACACCACATAAACACCTTCCACCAACTCATCCTATCCGTCGGGCATCCATCATCCCATCGGCAGCATCAGAATCCAGCAGCCCAAACGAAGACCATTCACATCGGGCAATGCTGCCGCGAACATCCTGCTTAAATCTCCAGCCGGCATAATGCGTTCCGGCACCGCCGCGCTGATAGAGATCTTTCCGTGGAACACCCAGATGAGAGGCAATATCGGAATCGAACTCATCAATGCCTTTTGAGAAACCGTTTCTGAATGTAGTGCACCACGTCCGATACATTTTATAAATCTTTGTTGTGGTGTACTCATCCCTGCTGGCTGCGGGGATGGGCTCCATGCACTCAATCCAAAACTTCACCGCGTTGTTGTTCTCCTGCTTGTAGGACTCCCGCTCTGTCAGCACTGCCGCCGATTCAGTAAAGTTATATCCGTTGGCGATAACACCTTTAAGGGCAAGCACAAACCGTTGGACAATGGCTTCCCGTTCCGCGTACATTTTCTCAAGAATATGCTTGTCCTGCTTCTCCTTTGGGATTCTGCTGCCGCACTTGATAATCATAATGCGGTCATAAACCCACTCCCCATCGTCGCCGCCGAACTTCGGCAGGCGGTTCATACAGAACCATAACATGCCGCCGTAAGTGAATTCAAATCCCTGCATACCTTTAAACTCCGCAAAGATTGAATCTCCTCCGGTACAGCGTTTGAATATCTTAAGCTCACTGATTGACATATAGCTCATATCCGAAGAACCCGCCAGACGCTTGCCGTAGATGTTGCCGGTACCGAACCGTGCCTCCAATTCTTTCAGGTCGATTCCCGTGAAATGACCCTTTCCGAGCAGCATTTCCACCAGCTTTTTCAGCTGGGACTTTCCTGTATCGCCGTCGCCCAAATAGAATATGGCTTTTTTGAACCGATAGCCACGTACATTGGAGATTGTGACGCCGCTGAACTCTTCGGAAAGCTGTATTTTGCCGGAGTCGCCGTCTGTCAGGTCACTCATAAATTTCTCGTAGTTCGGTGCAGGGAGAAGCTGCCAAGAACCATCGGGACGTAGAACCGGCGGAACCCATTTACAGGGAAGCTGAATCGTGCTCCTGACTTCCGGTGTATGAGGGAGAAGCTTCATGGTTGGGAGGTGCAGCAGGCCATTCTGAAAATTTATAATATCCTCATTATCGTCCAGTTCATCATATCTGATGGATTGTAGGTCGGTTGTCAGATTGGCAAAAGCCTCTCTGACATCTGTCATCCTTACCAGGAATGGGTCATAATCAATAATGAACTGCTTAATGGCACCTTGAAACATCCTCTCCGAATATACACGATACGCACCGTCCTTATAGACATACAGCAAATCTCCTGTGAGTCCGCTGTCCCTGACGATAAAATAGTGCATGTGCTCTCTGGCATATATCGCCAGTTTCGCCGCCGAAACACGCTCGTTTCCGTTCTTGTCCTCATACACAAAAGGCGGCCGCTCCTTCGGCATCACATCCTTATGGAAAGTGCCGTTGCAGGCACGGATTCCCGCTGCTATAGTTGATTTCTGATAATCCTGGCGTTGCCACTTATCATCGTACAGAGCAGACTGCTCGATAATCTGCATGATTGTCTCCGGGTCGTTTCCAACCCAGAATGCAATCATAGCGGCAAGAGCGGCATCGGCTTCGGACTCACTGCCGTAATCGGAGATGTCCTTGTTCTGAAACAGCTTCTGGAACTTTTCGCCATTCTTGGCATTTTCCATTTTCTCAATGAGCGCTTCTATATCCCATTCTCTGTGTATTTCTGGCAGAGATGATCCGTCTGCGGCTGTTGCTCTTACCATATCCATATCGAGCGTTTTGAGCAACGCGTCCGTGCGGTTGGTAAACTCGCAGCCGTTCAGGGAATTGCAGGTGCAGACGGCATACCGATCAGTATAGCCCCCGACATACACCTCGATGTTGTTGCGGGAGTTCTTCTTATAATATCTTTCCGGCCATTTGCCATTATCATTGGGGATACGGGAGAAATCGCACAGCCCATAGATATGGATACCGCTGCCGCTCTGAGACAGCTCGGCATATGTAGCCGAGAATCGTTCCAGACGGTCCGCCGCAAATGGATCGGACGGCGCGTGATGGTCGATGTCAACGAAGAACATCCCTTTGGGAATAACGAAGCCGACACCCTGATAGCCGCGCTCTTTGGCGACTTTTACCGCTTTCTCATAAGTCATCCACCGCTTGAAGTAGCCCCTAGTCGCGCCGATTTTGCCTTTGGCATCACAGGGTACCTTGGTCGATTTTACTTCCCCAGTGGATTTATCAACCTTGTCCTCAAGCCGCCAGCAGAGCCATAGCTTGAGCTGCTTCAGTTCCTCCATTGACAGGTGTGCGCCGGGAGAAGCAAGGTAGTCCTCAATTTTCTCTACTGAAGCAAGCGAGGAAATGAGCGCCTGGCGCTCCGGGGAGGGCTGTGCAGACACAGTGCCAGGGGCGGACTGATTCGTCTGGGACTGCCCAGGGGCGACCGGCAACATCGGCTCGATTTCTTCTGCTGTATTCTTCTTAATCACAGCCAGCATATCCTTATTCTCCATACAATTCTCCTCCTTTCGCCAGATACTCTTCAAAAACCTTCCTTGTGACATAAGCCCGGTTTCCAACCTGGATGACCGGAATCTTCCCTTCTTTGATAAGGGTGCGCAGGGCGGCTTCCGGAAAACAAAATTCCCTGGCGGCCTGCTTGATTGTCAACACGCAACTGTCTTTCTTCATCATAATAACCTCATCCTTTCCCTCGGCATAGATTTTTTGATTGCCTTGGTTTCCTTAAAATCACTCGGGACGATTACTGCCAGCGCAGATTGGCCGGCCTTGTAATTGCCTAAGCATGTACTTTCAGAGGCTGCGTGTAGTATCACTGACGATTTTGTCCTCCTCCTGCGCTTCTGGTGACGAATTAACTGGTTTTCAAATATTCAGTTTTCGATTCCCCTGTGCATGTTCCTATAATACACCACATCTTCGAAAATGTCAATCCACCTGTTTTTAAAGATTGACAACTGCGTTTCCCCGTTGTATAATACAAGCAGAATCAAGTGAATCTGATATAGCAACACACAGCAGAAACCATTAGCCCCATATAAGCGGCACCGTCTGTGTGCCTATGTTTATCAATACAGGAGGAAATGATTATGCCTAAAAAGAGCGACGTACCAACGGAAGTACGCTATAATTCACACTTTGCCAGCGTCCTGCGCCAGAAGATGGCTGAGAAAGGAACCAC
>JAJQGL010000027.1 GCA_021200535.1 Clostridiaceae bacterium
GAATGCACGTTCGCCTGGCGGCGATGGATAGGGCAGGAAAGGCCCTATTAAATTGGCTTTTTTTGAGTGTATTCCACCTTCCTTCTCTGTCTCGTACATACGGATTAGCGTACCATCAGAGACAGTACAGCGGGCCGGTGGGAAGCACACAGTCCGCTGAAAACTGAATAATGTTTATGTTTCTGACCTATGGATAAGCTGCAACCGCTATTCTAGTACATCGTCTTCCAAATAGCTCGACTTTAGACGCAGGATGAATTTTCGTATGCGAGGCGGAAGAAGGAGGCGTAGCGGTGGCTACGTCGACTGATGACAACGAAGCAGATGGAAATTCAGTCAAGTATAAAGTCGAGATAATTTGGAGACGAGGTACTAGGAAGCGATATTGAAAAGGAAGCTGGTTGTTTGCGTTGGTTCGATGCGTATCCGCCAGAAGGTTTGGTCTGGTCGCAAAGAGCCTATGAAGAGTGGCTTCGAGATGAGTTTGCAGCCAGTAGATAAGAAGTTTAGGGGAAATAGTTATGGAGACAGAGGTTGTTTTCTCGGAGGAAATCCAACAGAAACTCGCTCTGGAGGATTTGGATTATACCGAAGAAAGTTTGAAAAAATCATATAACGGCTTCTATAACAGGTGCGTAAAGCGTGTGATAGATTTCTGCCTTGCTCTGTTCGGACTGTTGGTTATCTGGCCGTTCATGCTGATTATTGCGATAGCTGTGGTCATTGAGACAGGATTCCCTGTGTTTTATAAGCCGGAGCGTGGCGGGTATAAAGGTAAACCGTTTCATATTTTTAAGTACAGGACGATGGTGCAGAATGCCGACAAGATTGGCGGCGGAACCACAGCACTGAACGATAGCAGAATCACAAAGGTCGGGGCATTCCTGCGTAAAACAAAGCTCGATGAGACCGCACAATTATTTAATATTCTGAATGGCACGATGAGCTTCATTGGACCGAGACCGGAATTGCTCAGATATACGGACGCTTATGAGGGATTGGATAAGAACATTTTAAATGTCCGTCCCGGCATTACAGACTACAGTTCCATCAATTTCATCAGTTTGGATGAGATTGTCGGTTCACAGAATGCGGATGAGATGTATGAGAAGTATGTGCTGAAGCGGAAGAATCAGCTCCGATTAAAGTATGTGGCGAATGTGTCGCTAAAAACGGATTTGATTATTTTTTGGGAAACTGTGTTTCATGTGCTTAAGAAGATATTAAGAGTATTAAGGGGAAATAGATGATGGAGTACATAACATTAAGAAATACGGATATTAAAGTATCCCGCCTCTGTATGGGTGGCTGCCCAATGGGCCAATATGGCTGGGGGGGGGTAAACGAAAATGAACTGATTGATGCTGTTCACACTGCATTAGATAGCGGTGTGACTATGTTTGACACAGCAGATACATATGGATTAGGAAAATCTGAGGAGACCTTGGCTAAAGGACTTGGCAACCACAGACACGAGGTTGTTATCGCAACCAAGTTTGGTGTCAGGGTCGAAAGCGGAAAAACATTCTATGATAATTCACCAGCCTATATTGAGAAAGCACTGTGTGCAAGTTTAAGGCGGCTGAAAACAGATTACATTGATCTCTATCAGGTTCATTATCGTGACGGAACTACATCTATATCCGATGTTATTGAAGCATTGGAACGGATGAAGCAAAAAGGCTATATACGAGCATACGGCCTTTCGAATATCCATGAGGATGACCTGCCAGAATTAAAAGAACACAAGGGGCGCTTTGTGAGTATGCAGGATGAGTATTCACTGGCCTGTAGAAAGAACGAGGATGACCTGTTCGACTTATCACGGCAGCTTGAACTTACGCCGATGACTTGGGGAAGTTTAGGACAAGGTATTTTGAGTGGTAAGTACACGGAAGACAGTGTGTTCGGAGCGGATGATCGCCGTAGTAGAGATGTTTATGTGAATTTTCATGGAGATAAGCTTAAGAAGAACCTGCAAATTGTTGAAAGAATGAGACCCATTGCAGAGAAACATGGGGTTTCTGTTTCCTCAGTTGCCGTCCGGTTCATACTTGACCATATTCCAGATTCCGTTGTTCTCGTAGGGGTAAAACGACCAGCACAGATGCTGGACAATGTTTCTTCTATGGGTTGGACTCTGGCAACGGAAGAGTTGAATGAGCTGGATGTGGTTTCGAGATAAGACCTTTCCGGATTTTAACAGCCTCTTTCGTATGTATCAATCTTAATTAGCACAGATATGCTTAGCAAGTTGAGTACATATGGAAAGAGGCAAAAGAAATGGATTTAAATCTCAAAGGAAAGCTTGTCCTTATTGTAGGCGCAAGTAAGGGAATTGGAAAAGGGATAGCACTCGGATTTGCGGGGGAAGGATGCCGGATGGTGGCAATTGCACGATCCGGGGATTTGCTCGCTGAATTAAAGAAAGAAGCCTTGAAGAGTGGAGCGCAGAGTGTTGACACAGAGGTCTGTGACATCATGGAATGTGACACGCAAGAGTTAGCAAGGAGTCTGATAGATAAATATGGTGTTTTTGACGTGGTTGTCCACAATGTGGGTGGCTCGTTAATAAGCCGGAATCATTTAGGAGGAGCTGATGACTGGAATTATGCTTTGAAGTTCAATGCCGTTGCGGCCATTGACATGAATAGTGTTCTTATACCACCGATGATAGAACGTGGTTCTGGTCGGGTTATACACATTTCATCCATTTCTGCAGTAATGCTTCGAGGCAATCCTCTTTATGCATCTGCTAAGGCATTTTTGAACGCATATGTTACTACAGTGGGCAGACAACTTGCACCAACTGGCGTTGTCATGTGTTCTGTGATGCCAGGAGCCGTTGCATTTCCGGGGAGTTACTGGGACAAGTTTGTGAAGGAAGGGAATCCAAGAGTTGACGATTTCCTTCGCCACCATCAGGCGGCAGACAGATTTGGAACTCCGGAAGAGATTGCTAATGTTGTGTTATTTATGGCAAGCGATAAGTCATCGTTTATGCAGGCTACGAATATCCCTGTTGACGGTGCCAATATGTAAAAGGGGTGTGCCTTTTGCAAGAGATGGAGGAAGTTATGAAACGTTGCTTTGATTTTATATGTAGCTTGATAGGCGTGATAATTCTGTCACCTGTCCTGCTTGTGATTTCAATTCTGATAGTGACAGATTCTCCTGGAGGCGTGTTCTTTCGTGGAGTAAGAGTTGGAAAGGACGGGAAGGATTTTAGGATATTTAAATTCAGAAGCATGAAGCCAGATTGTGAGGGAAAGGGAAAATGGAATGTCGGTGATGATGACGACAGAATAACGAAGATTGGCCACTTTCTTAGAAAAACAAAATTAGATGAGCTTCCGCAGTTGTTTAATGTTCTGAAAGGTGATATGAGCCTTGTGGGTCCGCGTCCGGAATTGCGGTACTACATAGATATGTACACCGAAAGAGAAAAGCCCATACTTGATTTGAAACCCGGAATCACGGATTGGGCGTCAATGGCGAATTTTGAACAGTTTAAGGGCTTCACAGATGCAGAAGACCCGGACAAATTTTACTTGGAATACGTAAGACCATTAAAGCTGGAACTTCAGCTTTACTATAGATACCATCACAATTTCTTTTCCGACATCTGTTGCATTTTCTATACGGTATATAAGGTACTCACTCATTCACAGAAATTGCCTAAAAATGTTCAGAAGATTGTCGATGAGTACACTGCAAAACAGAAAATGAAAACAGTGTAGATATATAAAAAATAAGGTAAGGAGTTGCAGAAATGCACAACGATTCGAAAAGCGAACAATTAGCCTGGTTAATTAGAAGGCATGGAGTTGAAATGACGCATCTGTCCGGCGGCAGCCACATTGGAGCAATCCTTTCAGTGGCTGATATCGTGGCAGTGCTTTATGCAGATATTTTGAATGTTGATTGTAACAATCCGGAGATGGAGGATCGAGACCGCTTTATCTTAAGCAAAGGTCATGCTGGCGCTTCCATCTATGCGGCTCTTGCTGAGACGGGATTCTTCCCGGTTGAGGAATTGAAAACACATTATCAAAACGGTAGCCGCCTGTCAGGGCATGTGTCGCATCATCTTCCGGGTGTGGACTTTTCCACAGGCTCTCTTGGTCATGGGCTCTCAGCAGGTGCGAGGATGACTTATGCAGCGAAGAAAGACCATGAAAAATATAAGGTCTATGTTGTCCTTGGCGATGGAGAGTGTGACGAAGGTTCTGTATGGGAGGCTGCTTTGTTTGCCAACCAGTATCGGCTGAGCAACCTTACTGCGATTGTTGACCATAACATGATGCAGAGCCTGGATTTCTGCGAGAAGACCATTGAACTTGGTGACTTTGCAGGAAAGTGGAGCTCTTTTGGTTGGAATGTCCTCGAAATCAATGGAAATGACCATGATGAATTAAGAAAAGCGTTTGCTACAAAGTTTGATAACGGAAAGCCTACGGTGATTATTGCAGATACAGTGAAAGGCTGCGGTATTCCGTTCATGGAGAATGATATCCTGTGGCATTACAGATTCCCACATGATGGCTGGGAGTATGACCAGGCTGTGACCTTGCTTCACAAGATTAAACCGGAGGGTGTGGCTGATCCGTATACACCGGATGGGATTGCAAATCCGACGCCGGTGCCGGAAGGTGCAGATATCTACAATGACCACACGACAACGGCTACATGGCATCCTGCCTGGATGCAGGAAGGGTAAGGTGCAGCATGAGAGATACATTTGTAAGAACATTGATCGGATTGGCAAAAGAGAATCCGAATATAGAAGTAATTACGGGCGACTTGGGATTTGGAGTGCTGAAGCCCTACTTCGAGCAGCTCCCTAACCAGTTCACCAATGCCGGAATTGCGGAGCAGAACATGACCTCAGTTGCTGCGGGAATGGCGCTCCAAGGGAAGATCGTATTTACATATTCTATCGGTAACTTCCCGACGCTTCGTTGCTTGGAACAGATAAGGAATGACTGCGCTTATCATAAGGCAAATGTGAAAATCGTCTGTGTCGGCGGCGGCTTTGTATATGGATCACTTGGCATGAGTCATCAGGCCACAGAGGATATCGCTATTATGAGGGCGCTGCCGGATGTAGCTGTGTTCTGTCCGGGAGACTTGACGGAAGCGGAAAAAATAACAAAGGCCATTGTGGATTATCCCGGAACCTGCTATTTACGGTTAGGCCGTGGCGGGGAAAAGCGAATCCATGAAAAGATTGAGGACTTCCAGGTCGGAAGGGCCATTCGTGTGAAGGATGGCGAGAAGGTTGCGATTTTCTCCACAGGTGCGATTTTTGAGGAGGTTGAGATTGCCTGTGAGAAGTTGAAGGAATCCGGCATTAATCCGACCGTATACACATTCCCGACCGTGAAGCCGTTGGATGAAGAGACGATTTTGAAGTGTGCAAGCAGCCATGATTTGATTGTCACCTGTGAGGAACACAACGTGGTTGGTGGCTTTGGCGGAGCTGTAGCGGAAGTCATGGCGGAGAATCCAGCGAGGGCAAAACTGATGCGTATTGGTATGAATGATCAGTATTGCGTGAAGGTTGGAAACCAGAAGTATCTCCGAAATGAATATGGAATGAGCGGAGAGAAGATTGCTGAGAGAATATTGGAGAGAATAAAGTGAGAGTTTTGATTTTGGCAAATGACTACAAAACAATTGCTAATTTTCGTATAGAACTGCTGACCGCGATGGTTGATGAGGGCTTTGAGGTTCATTTGAGCTTGCCAAAAGATGAGAGAAATGAATTGTTCGTAAAGATGGGGTGCCAGCTTCACGAAAATGCGCTAACCCGGCATGGGACGAATCCGCTAAAAGAAATTTCTCTTATGAAAGACTACAAAACTATTATTTCTTCAATCAAGCCTGATTTAGTCCTGACATATACAGTTAAGCCAAACATATATGGAAGCCTTGCATGTGCAAGTTTGAAAATCCCGGTTATGAATACTGTCACCGGGGTTGGCAGTACGATGCAGGGACAGGGAATTGTGCAGAAATTTATGCTGTCATTCCAGAGATACGCCATGCGGAAGAGCAAGGTGGTTTTCTTTCAGAACCAGGCGAACATGAATCTCTTCAATTTAAAATTGAAAAATGATGGAAAAATAACACTTCTTCCGGGTTCTGGTGTCAATCTTAAAAATCATCCGTGTATCCCGTATCCAGATGAAAAAGGAAAAATCAAATTTATTATTGTGTCTCGATTAAGAGAGGACAAGGGATTTGACGAGCTATTTGAAGCCATTGAAAAGCTGGGCACACGGGATGATGTGGAATTTAATATTGTCGGCTGGTATGAGGAAGATAAGTACAAGGAAATAGTTAGCAAGTTCTCCGAGGAATACAATGTGGTCTACCACGGAGAAAAGACACAGCAGGAAGTGCAGGCATTGATTGCACAGTGCCACTGTTTAATCCATCCATCCTATCACGAAGGTATGGCCAATGTTCTCATGGAGGCATCAGCCACAGGTCGCCCATGTTTGGCATCAGATATCCCTGGCTGTCAAGAGATAGTAGATGACGGGGTTACGGGATATACATTTGCGGTAAAGGATTCAGGGAGTTTAAAGGGTTCCATAGAGAAGTTCCTTGCCTTGCACTATGGTTCGCGTAAAGAAATGGGTAACAAAGCTCGATTAAAAATGGAAAAGGAATTTGATCGGGATATTGTTATAGGTCTGTATATGCAGGAAATCTGCAAATATAAATAATAGGAGATTAAAAGAAATGTCACTGTACGAAAAAATCAAGAACAACGAGGAAGCATTGTCACTGGTCGGCTTGGGGTATGTAGGTATGCCGATTGCAGTAGAGTTTGCGAAGCGTGGCGTGAAGGTAATTGGTTATGACCTCAATGCCGCAAAAATCGAAACCTATAAGTCCGGTATCGATCCAACCCATGAGGTTGGTGATGATGTCATTAAAGAAACAACTGTGGAGTTCACGGCAGATGAAACGAAGCTCAGAGAAGCGAAGTTTCACATTGTAGCGGTTCCTACACCTGTGAACGATGACCACACGCCAGACCTTACACCGGTTGAGGGGGCAAGTGAGATTCTTGGCCGCAACCTGACGAAAGGCTCAGTCGTTGTTTTCGAGTCCACAGTTTATCCCGGTGTGACTGAAGATGTCTGCGTTCCGATTCTTGAGAGAGAATCCGGTCTTAAGTGCGGCGTGGACTTCAAAATCGGCTACTCCCCGGAGCGAATTAATCCCGGCGACAAAGTGCATCGCCTGAATACCATCACGAAGATTGTTTCCGGCATGGATGAAGAGACTCTTGATACTGTGGCAAAGGTGTATGAAATTGTTGTTGATGCCGGAGTACACAGAGCAGAGTCAATTAAGGTTGCCGAAGCAGCGAAGGTGATCGAGAACAGCCAGCGCGACATCAACATAGCTTTCATGAACGAACTTTCCATTATCTTTAATAAGATGGGCATTGATACGCTGTCTGTCCTCGAAGCGGCAGGAACCAAATGGAACTTCCTGAACTTCCGTCCTGGTCTTGTAGGTGGTCACTGCATTGGTATTGACCCATACTACCTTACATATAAGGCTGAGATGCTTGGCTACCACAGCCAGATAATTCTTTCTGGACGCCGTATCAACGATGATATGGGCAAGTATGTGGCTGAGCAGGTCGTTAAGAAGCTGATTGCTACGGAGACTCCTGTAAGAAATGCGAAAGTTGGAATCCTTGGCTTTACGTTCAAAGAGAACTGCCCGGACACCAGAAATACTAAGGTCATTGATATTGTAAAAGAACTGAATGAGTACGGCATCAACCCGCTGATTGCTGATCCCGCTGCGGATGCTGCGGAAGCGGAACGGCTGTATGGCATCAATTTCTGCGATGTGGCTGACATCAAGGACTGTGATGCGGTGATTCTTGCTGTGGCCCACACAGAGTTCTCTGGACTGGATATGGACAAGATTGATTCTATGTTCAAACCGGGTGATAACAGTAAGAAAGTACTGGCTGACATTAAGGGCATTCTGAACCGCAAGGAGTATGAAGCGGCAGGATACAGCTACTGGCGGTTATAAGGAGAGACGAGACGATGGGATATTCAGATTTAAAGTTTGATAAAGATACAGTGTTTCTTGTGACAGGTGGGGCCGGCTTCATTGGCTCTAACCTGTGTGAAGCGATCCTCAAGATGGGATATAAAGTACGGTGTCTGGATGACCTTTCCACAGGCAAGCAGGCCAACGTAGATATGTTCATGGAGAATCCAAACTACTCCTTCATTAAGGGCGACATCAAGGATTTGGAGACCTGCATGAAAGCCTGTGAGGGTGTGGATTATGTTCTGAACCAGGCTGCCTGGGGCAGCGTTCCACGTTCTATTGAGATGCCGCTGTTCTACTGTGCGAATAACATCATGGGGACGTTGAACATGATGGAGTCGGCGAGACAGAACGGTGTGAAGAAGTTTGTATACGCTTCATCAAGCTCTGTTTATGGAGACGAGCCGAAGCTCCCCAAGACTGAGGGAGTGGAAGGAAATCTGCTCTCTCCGTATGCGCTGACGAAACGCTGTGACGAAGAATGGGCAAAGCAGTATACCATGCATTATGGACTGCCGACCATCGGTATGCGGTATTTCAATGTGTTTGGCAGAAGACAAGACCCGAACGGCGCATATGCGGCAGTTATTCCGAAATTCATAAAGCAGCTGCTTGATGGCGAAAGACCGACCATCAATGGGGACGGTCAGCAGAGCCGTGACTTCACATATATTGAGAATGTTATCGAGGCTAATCTTAAAGCCTGCCTTGCACCTGCAGAGGCAGATGGACAAGCATTTAACATTGCTTACGGCGGACGCGAGTATTTGAATGATATTTACCACGGACTGACTAAGGCATTGGGCGTGGACATCGAGCCTATTTATGGCCCTGACCGTAAAGGTGATATTAAACACAGCAATGCAGATATAAGCAAAGCAAAGAGACTGCTGGGCTATGATCCGGAGTGGAGCTTCCAGCGTGGGATTGACGCTGCGATTGAGTGGTATAGGGAGAATTTGTAGGGGATAGAAATATGCGCGGACGAGATAAGTTTAATAAGTATAAATGGCTCATAAATTTGGGGGGGGTATAAACATACTCCCTAAGAGGACACGAAATAAACTGTTTGTACGCTGCAGAAGAATAAAGGGGAATTTAGGCATTGGAATCCGATATGTCCTGCTCAAATCTTTAGCAGAATCGGTTGGTGACAATGTGGCGATTTTTCCTGATGTTTATATTCTGCATCCGGAAAATTTAATAGTCGGGCACAATGTTAGTATACAGCCTTTTTCTTATCTTGAATGTGGAAATGTAGGCGGAATAGAAATTGGAAACGATGTTTCCATTGCTCATGGTGTCTCAATGATTGCCACAAACCATGGGTTTTCAGATCCCACTTTATGCATCAAAGATCAGCCGTTAACCGAAGAAAAAATCATAATAGGTAATGATGTTTGGTTTGGCGCGAAGTCGACGGTGTTAAGCGGGAAAAAAATAGGAAGTCATTGCATTATTGCTGCAAGTGCTGTTGTTACGAAGGATGTTGAAGATAGAACAATTGTGGGAGGTGTACCAGCAAAAGTGATCCGACGGATATAGGAGGATTACATGAATCTGGTATTTTGCCACGATCACAAATTTCGATTTGATGGAAAAAGCTATTATTCGAATGGAAGTTTGTCAAATGAAGTGCTGAGTTGGTATGTTGATCTTGCGGACAACTTGACGGTTGTAGCTAGAGTTATTGAAATGGATGATTCAATTGAGCATCTATCACAAATTACAAATCAGAACATTACAATAGTTGACCGTAGCAAGCTGGAACAGGCAATTGAAAATGCGGATGCTGTTATTTGTAGACTTCCAAGCTTTGTAGGGAATAAAGCATTTAAGTTGTCAAAGAAGTTTAATAAGAAATGCCTGATTGAATTGGTAGGATGTCCGCTTGAATCATATTGGTATCATAGCTTTAAAGGAAAAGCGGTAGCTGTGCCAATATTCCTGCAGACACGTAAGATAGTGCGAAGTGCGGAGTGGGTGTCTTATGTTACAGAAAACTTCCTGCAAAAGAGATATCCAAATAAAATGAAGTGCTTAGCGTGCTCGGATGTCGCTCTTCCCAAACAAAAGCTTGATATTGGACAGATTAGCATTAGAGAGCAGAAGCTTAATGTGGCTTTTCAAGAACGAAGATATCATATAGGCACGATAGGAGCATTAAACGTTAAGTATAAGGGGCAGCAAGATGTCATAAAAGCTATAGCTGCTTTAAACAAGGTAGGTATTTTCTTAGATTATGATTTGGTTGGCGTCGGAGATAGCATGGTTTTAATGGAACTCGCCGGGAAGTACTCAGTGGAAAAACAAGTGCATCCTATTGGCATTTTACCTCATGAAAAAATATTCGAATGGCTTTCGACTTTGGATATCTATATACAGCCCAGTTATACCGAAGGTATGCCTCGCTCGGTAATCGAAGCTTTATCTATTCCATGTCTTGTGATGGGAAGCCGAGTGGGTGAGATTCCGAGTTTAATAGATAACAGGTATGTGTTTCAACCGGGTAAATATGCAGAGATTGTAGAAATCATAAAATCATTGAATAAAAATGATTTGAAATCGCTGAAGGAGAATAAAGAAAGAGCGCTTGAATTTGAGAAAAACCTGCTAGATAAACGAAGAATATCCTATTATAGAGAGTTTATAGGTAGTGAATAATAACCTGTCTGATTATTTGATGGAGGAACAGTATGTCGCTGGTTTTTGTGCATGATCATAAATTTAGAAAGATTAAGGGGAAATTCTACTCACCCGGTGGTTTATCCAATGAGGTATTAACGCGATATACTGATATATTTGGACAGGTAATTGTGGTAGGGAGAATTATTGAAGAAGAAAAATTAAATCTTCGATATAGTGAGATAACAAATGAAAACATCAAGATTGTGACTGCTCAGAATCTATCCAGCTATGTTTCTTCTTCAGATGCATTGATTGCTCGTTTGCCGAGTATTAATGGTTATAAAGCTTTACATCTTGCAAAGAGAATGAGGAAACCTTATTTGGTTGAAGTTGTAGGATGCACGCTGGATGCGTATTGGAACTACGGGGTAAAGGGAAAAATAGCCGCCTATCCTGCTTTTTTATGTATGCGGCGCTATGTAAAAAATGCCCCCTATGCGGTTTATGTAACGCAGGAATTTTTGCAGAGGAGATATCCATGTAACGGCAAGACAATCGGAATTTCAGATGTAGCACTACAGAAAGTAGATGATTCTGTATTGGATAAACGGTTAGAGCATATAGAAAAACGAGATAAATCAAGACTAGTGATTGGAACAATAGGAGCTGTTGATGTTACATATAAGGGTCAAGAGTATGTTATTAAAGCGATAAAGGAAATAGAGCAGAAATTACACATAAAAGTTGAATACCAGATGGTTGGTGTGGGAACCACGGACAGATTATCAAAAATTGCAGAGGATTGTGGATTAGAGGATAGAGTTAAATTTCTCGGAACTATTCCTCATGATAAGGTGTTTGATTGGTTAGATTCTATTGATATTTACTTACAGCCGAGTCTTTTGGAAGGATTGTCTCGGTCCATCGTCGAAGCAATGAGTAGAGGAATTCCTTGCATAGTGTCAAAAGTTGGCGGAAATGTCGAGTTGATAGATAGTGAGTATTGCATTGACATGAGAAAAGGGAATATATCACATAGGCTTGGAGACACGGTTATTAGGATCTGCAAACTAGATGAATTTGAATACTTAGCAAAATTGAATTATTCAAAGGCTGTTAGTGAATACTCAGTGGATGTCTTAAATGAAAAAAGAAATATTTTTTACTCAGATTTTTTCAGCAAATTGTAATTATTCTGCTTAAGATGGGAGAAGAATAATGTGAGGAATATAATATGAAAATTGGAATAATTATTGGCTCTCTGGGCTTTGGTGGTGCAGAGAGAGTATCTGTCAGGCTTGCTCAATATTGGACTCAAAAGGGACACAATGTTATATTTTTTACAACAATGGAACCGCCTGAAAAAGAGTATGCTATTTCAAAAGAGATAAAACGTTGTTTTTGTCACACATCAGGAGGAGGTTTTGGATTAATCAAATGCTTGAGAAGCAACCTTCTATCTCAAGGACCAGATACTGTTGTTGTTATGGACACCCCGATGTGTGTGTACGCAGTTCCCACCATCCTGTTTACAGGTATTCCTTTTATAGTATCAGAAAGAAGTGCACCGAATACAAATGCAATCAAGAAAAAAACTCGAATATTATCACATTTTCTTATGCGATTTGCGAATGGTTATGTATTTCAAACAAATGGTGCAAAGAATTTTTATTCAAAAGGCATACAAAAAAGAAGCACTGTTATACCGAATCCGTTGATAGCGAGTGAATTACCAGAGCCGTGGACGGGTAAAAGAGCAAAAAAGGTTGTGGCAATGGGTAGATTAATCCCGGCTAAAAATTACCCTTTGATGATCCAGGCATTTACAATGTTTGCTGAGAAGAATCAAGATTATATACTTGAAATATATGGAGACGGAAGTGACCATGAACTTGTTAACAAGTGTCGAAATGCTTCCAAAGCAAAGGAACGAATTCATTTAAATCCAGCAAGAGCAGATGTGCTTGAATGTGTCAGAGATGCTTCTATGTTCATACTCTCTTCTGATTTGGAAGGCATGCCGAATGCGTTAATTGAAGCGATGGCTCTTGGCATACCATCAATATCGACTGATTGTCCTCCAGGTGGCCCATCTGATTTGATAGAGGATGGTGTAAACGGTTTGTTGGTTCCTGTGGGTGATGCTGTATCACTATCGAAAGCCATGAGTCGTATAGCGGATGATTCGACTTTAGGGAAAAATTTGAGTCATAATTCGATCACCCTTAGAACAAGTTTGAATATTAATTGTATTGGAGACAGATGGATACAATATATGAATTCTCTTCTTCATAAATAGGAAAGGTCGTAATAATGAAAGAAAAGAAGATCACACGCTATTATAGAAAAGCAAATTGGTGTTGGAAACATCACATTCCCATCATTCCTGGTTTTTTGATGCGCATGTGTAGGGTATTATACAGTATTGATTTGCCTTACACATGTGAAGTTGGACGAAATGTAGAGTTTCAACATAATGGTTTGGGATGCGTAATTCACAGTAAAGCGGTTATTGGGGAAGGAACGCAAATCTATCAGAATGTAACCATTGGTGGTAGAAATGGAAGGGGACACCCTGTGATTGGTAAAAACGTGTTTATTGGTGCAAGTGCAGTCATACTAGGGGGGGTATCTATTGGTGATAATGCTGTTATTGGGGCGAATGCAACAGTATTGGAGGATGTTCCAGCTGGGGCAGTAGTAGTTGGTGAAAAAGCTCATATTGCAAAATATGTGGATACTAAGGAGTGACTTTTTATTATGAAAGCAACAGAGTTATTATTGATGGTTAGAGTGCTCCTAATGAGTTATGAATTGTTTAAATTGCAATAAAATAATAAATGATTGTTATGTTTTGATATATTCTTGGGAGGATTTAAGTTGACCACTTCAGCAAAGCTTCGCTTGATTACAGGTGCTATATTTATTTGTGTATTTTTTCAAACTAGTATTATATTGAATCACGGAGCTGGCAGTGAATACAATGTTATCATCGGTCAGATCGGAGTTTTTACGCTTCTTTGGTGTATTGTTTCTACTAGGATTCAAAGAGGAAAGCTTGTATCCTTAATTTTTATGTTTGAAGTTGGGTTTTATATTTTGACTCTAGGACAAAGTATGCTGTATGCATTTGGAATTGATTTAGATTCAACGCTAGATTTATATGTCTCGGAACCGGCCTCGGATGTAAACACAGCATATTTATTCACAATTTTGTGCTTCTTAGCATTACATTTCGGATTTTTGGGCGACTTCGAACCTAAAGTAAGATTCACACTTGGAAGCAGGAATAATTACATTGAGGACAATGAAACAGAAGTAATTGATTATACGGAAACTATGAAAAGTGTTGGGCTTTTAATGCTCCCAATTACTTTGTTTGCCTATGCTGTATATTGGTTTAGGATAGTAAGTACCTATGCCTTATCTGGATACGCCGATGCTTTTGAATCCGTTTCAGGCACTACAAGTTGGGGAAAAATATTTACTTATCTTGGAAATTATTTTCCTTTTGTACTTATTATGTTGCTGGTAGCGTATCGCAATGAAAAAGAAAAACGGCGTATCGTAATTGCTGCAATATTTGGCATAATTCTCTTGAATTTTATTGTTGGGAACAGAAGTGAGCCGATTTCTTATCTTATGGTTGTCTTATGGTTTATGTATGACCGTTCGGAGACCAGAACCCAGAGGCGGAGGATGACATTATGTATCGCTGGTTTTGCAATAGTGCTGCTTATGATGGTTTCCGTCATAGGTGCTACGAGAAATGCCGGATCGTTAAATTTTAATACTATAATAAGATCTTTAGCTGGAGAGGGTGCTATCTTTGAGTCGATTAAGGAGACACTCATATCCATGGGATGGAGTGCTTTTCCTACAATAAAAACAATGCAGTTGATTCCGGAAACATATGACTACCATTATGGCGTTTCATATTTTTTCGCTCTATTATCCGTATTCCCTAATATATTTGGCGGAACACATATTTCTGTAAAATATGCAGGATTGCCACAGTGGCTTCAGAATACTCTTAATATGTCGTATGGGCCGGGATATTCGACCCCAGCAGAGGCCTACTATAATTTTGGGTGGTGGGGTATTATGGTGATGCCTATTATAGCCAAAGTAATAGGAAGGCTTCTCGATGAAAGTGATAAAGAAAGATCTGCTATGCGACTATTTGTGATGATGGGTTCTTTTATAATACTTTTTTCATTCCCAAGAAGGGAAATGCTCACAGCGATAAGAAATACTACATATTATGTAGGATTGATGTGTTTGGCTGTGAAAATATATAATGACAATTTTAGCAAGTAAATGATCATAGGTGAAGAAAATGGAGTGCGCATATGAGTACGATAAAAAATTACATCTACAATGTTT
The DNA here is from genome assembly GCA_021200535.1 of Clostridiaceae bacterium. Classification (GTDB taxonomy): domain Bacteria; phylum Bacillota; class Clostridia; order Lachnospirales; family Lachnospiraceae; genus Butyribacter. The sequence goes on from JAJQGL010000027.1 coordinate 15,115, forward strand.
CATATAAAATATTGACGCTTCTTACACCGTTGATTACTGCGCCATATTTAGCCAGAGTTATAGGCTCAGAAGGTGTTGGAATTTATTCATATACATATGCGATAGCATATAATTTTTCGTTAGTTGCTAAACTAGGGCTAACAAATTACGGTAGCAGAAGCGTTGCAAGGGTTCGTGAAGACAGTAATGAGCTTTCACAAACTTTTACGGAAATTTATAGCCTACAGCTAATTACCACTGCACTTGCAAGTGTAGCTTATGTATTTTTTGTATTGGCTTTTACAGATTCATATCGCCTCATATATTTTATTAATCTTATATATGTAGTTGGGATAGCATTCGATATTGATTGGTTATTTTATGGGCTGGAGCAATTTAAGACCATTGCATTGCGCAATTCAGCTATCAAGCTATTGACAGTTGTAGCTGTTTTGCTCTTTGTAAAGACGAAAGATGATCTTAGCCTGTATGTTTTAATTATCGCATTAGGCAATATTCTTAGCTTCATATTAATATGGATTAGCTTTTCTAAGTGTACACATTTTACAAGAGTTAACTTTTCAAATGTGTTAAATCGTTTAAAATCGGATATAATTTTATTCCTTCCAGTCATTGCCACGAGTGTTTACAGATCAATGGATAAAATCATGCTTGGCTCAATGAGTACCATGCATGAGACTGGTCTATACGAATATTCGGAGAAAATTGTTTATATGCTTCTTGGCTTCATTACATCACTTGAAATGATTATGATGCCGAAAATGTCAAATCTGATGATGAAGCATGATGATGAAAAAGTAAAAAACAACATTTATAATTCCATGCTTTTTGTTGTTGCCTTGGCTTCAGCTATGGCGTTTGGTATTACTGGAATTGTAGACAAGTTTATCCCCTGGTTTTATGGGGATGAATTCTTGGATTGTATTAAGCTTTTGCCGCCGCTCGCATTTACACTTATTTTCATCGGATGGGCGAATGTTATACGTACACAATATATCATGCCTTCTGGCAGAGACAAGTTATATGTTTATTCCACAATCCTCGGTGCTGTTGTTAATCTTATTATTAATGCTATTTGCATTCCGAGGTTTGATGCTTTGGGTGCTGTTATCGGTACAATCGCGGCGGAGTTCAGCGTTGCTATATATATGTCAATTATCGTACGCAAGGCACTCCCGATACGGAAATACCTTACTAATTGTGTGTTTTTCATATTTGCCGGTGCGGTCATGTGCCTTGCAGTATATTTTATAGGAACGTTAATATCAAATCTTTACTTGTCACTCATAGTTCAAATCCTTGGGGGAGTTGTTTTGTACCTTCTTATCTGTGCAGCATACATATATAAGATGCAGCAATCCCTTTATAGCCTGCTGACAAGTAAGCTTAAAAGAAAAAGGAGATAATATAAAATGAGTGAACAGTTACACCACGTTGTGTTAATTAGTAAAGATGCAACTCTGCCGGAATATTTGCCTGTGTATGGAAACGAATATTGGAAGACTCCGAATATAGATGAACTGGCAAGGAAGGGCACTGTGTTCCGCCAGCATTATACGGCGGCGCCTTCGACAGCAATGGCATTTACGAGTATGTTCACGGGATTATATCCATACCAACTTGACCGTAAGGACTATACGGAAGTAGAAGAATATCAGCAGGGAACAACCCTCTTTGATGAAATGTATAAAAGGGGATATTCATGTCATTTGATGTGGAGCAATAACTATATCAAAATGGCCGAGAAGTATTCAAAATGCTATGGTGCTCACACCACCCATCATGAGAGCAAGAAATTAAACCAGTCAGTTGGTGTGCATATCCCAAAAGATGAGTCGAGAAATAATCTTGTAAGGGATAATGCGAAAGCTGAAGAGGTTATGACTTACCTGGTATCAGAACTAGATTCCATTGACCGCTCGAAGCCAGTATTCCTTTGGGTGCATCTTCCCCACGTTTTGCTTGGAAGGTGTGGATATGGTCAGGATATAGACCTTTGGGATCGTTTTGTAGGAGAAGTGCGTCAGAGATTCGGGGATGACGGAATTTACATTTCAGCTGACCATGGAAATATGAATGGCTACAGGGGAAAAACAACATATGGGTTTGATGTATATCAGCCTGCAATTCATATACCGCTGATTGCGCCGAGAATTAACGGATTGAAGGAAATTACCTTTCCGACATCAAATGCACAGTTGATGGATATCATCTTAAATAACGAGGTAAAGCAAAACGAGTTCATTATCAGCGATTCGCAGTATTATGCTCAGCCTTTTAGAAAAATAGCAATTATCAGAGGACGGTATAAATACATGTACAACAAATTCACAAAAGTGGAGGAATTGTACGATATTCATTTTGACCCGAATGAGAATATTAATTTGCTTGCAAATTTACTGTATGATGAAGATCGTGATCGCATGGTAAATGCGGAACAGGTTATTTTTTATCCATACCGTGAGGAGGCAATGGAAAACTATAGGATAATTAAAGAGTTTTTTAATTCTATATGGAAAACAGCGGACAAATTTACAGAAAATAAAAATTATGTTGAGCGTAAATTGAAAAATCTTAAAGCAAAGATAAAAAGAAATTTATGAAATATGATTGGAGAGTATAAATGAAAGCACTAATCTTAAATTCCGGTATGGGCAGCAGAATGGGGGTTTTGACATCAGAACATCCCAAATGCATGACCGAAATATCAAGAACGGAGACGATTTTGAGCCGTCAGCTTCAAATGCTGGCAGAGGCAGGAGTATCTGAAGTAGTTATGACGACAGGGTTGTTTGACAGTGTTTTGGTGAATTACTGTCAGAGTCTTGACCTGCCGCTACATATCACATTTGTGAAGAACCCTGTGTACAAAGATACGAACTATATCTATTCCATTTACTGCGCAAGGGAATATCTGGATGATGATATTATCCTTATGCATGGAGATTTGGTATTTGAAAACAGTGTGCTTGAAGCCGTCCTTGCCAGTGAGACAAGCTGCATGACTGTGAGCAGTACACTCCCTCTGCCGGAGAAGGATTTCAAAGCCGTTATCAAGAACGGCAAAGTAGTGAAGGTTGGAATCGAGTTCTTCAATGAGGCTATGGCTGCCCAGGCTTTATATAAGCTGAAGAAGGAAGACTGGAAAGTTTGGCTTGATAGAATCATCTCTTTCTGCGAAGCTGATAACATGAAATGCTATGCTGAGAATGCTTTAAATGAAGTGTCCGATCAATGCAATATTGCAGCTCTTGATGTAAGGGACGCCCTTTGTAGCGAAATAGATGACGCTAAAGACCTTGCTATTGTTTCAGAGAAACTTGCAGAGGTTGAACGGCGTACTGTATATATGTGCTTCTCCACAGACATGCTTCACAGCGGTCATATTGCAATCATAAAAAAGGCCGAGCATCTTGGGAAGCTTATCATCGGTGTGTTATCTGATGAGGCGGTTATTAGCTATAAGAGATTCCCTCTTCTGCCACTCTCTGAACGAAAGGCAATGTTTGAAAATATCGCCGGTGTATATAAAGTTGTAGAGCAGAATACTCTGAGCTATAAGGAGAATTTGGAGAAGTACCGCCCTACTTATGTTGTACATGGGGATGACTGGCTGACAGGTTTCCAGAAGCCTGTGAGAGATGAGGTTGTTTCTGTCCTGGCATCCTATGGAGGACAGCTTGTGGAGTTCCCTTATTCGAAAGATGCTAAGTATGAAGTCTTGGAGAACAGGGCGAGGGCAGATTTGTCATTACCGGATATTCGTCGTGCGCGATTGAAGAAAGCCTTGCAAATGAAGGGGACAATCACAGCGATGGAAGCACACAGCGGTATTACAGGGCTGATTGTAGAGAAGACCATTGTTCACCAGAATGGTGAGGCTCGTCAGTTTGACGCTATGTGGATAAGCAGCCTGTGTGATTCTACTGCAAAGGGCAAGCCGGATATTGAGCTTGTTGATATGACTTCCCGTTTCCGCACGATTGATGATATTATGGAAGTTACCACAAAGCCTATCATCTTTGACGGAGACACAGGCGGACTTACCGAGCATTTTGTCTATACAGTAAAGACCCTGGAACGCATGGGTGTTTCCATGATTATCATTGAGGACAAGACAGGACTTAAAAAGAATTCACTTTTCGGGACAGAAGTCGCACAGACGCAGGATTCTATAGAGAATTTCTCGGCTAAGATTGCAGCAGGTAAAAGGGCGCAGAAGACAAAAGATTTTATGATTTGCGCCAGAATAGAGAGCCTAATTCTTGAACGTGGGATGGATGATGCTCTGGAAAGGGCTGCGGCGTTTACCAAAGCCGGAGCGGACGCTATCATGATCCACAGCCGTAAGAAAGACCCGGCAGAGATTTTTGAGTTTGTCGAGAAGTTTAGGGCAACGGATACAGAGACACCAATCGTTGTTGTACCCACATCGTTCAATACAGTAACAGAAGAAGAATTTAAGGAACGCGGCGTAAACATCGTTATATATGCTAACCAGCTGACAAGGACAGGCTTCCCGGCAATGCAGAATGCAGCGAAGATGATTCTTGAAAACCATAGAGCAAAAGAGTGTGATGATATATGCATGTCTATTAAGGACATCATCACACTGATACCGGAAGAGGATTGAGGGAAATAGAATGCAGAAAATTTTGATTGCAAGTAAAGACTATAAGGAACTCGATGAGTATTTTACAAAGAACGCAATAAAGAGAATTCTGCTTGTATGTGATGGCTCCATCCAGTTTCTCAAGTTGAACGATTATTTCAGCTCTCTCCCGGAAAGACTCGATGTTGAAGTGATTCGTTTCTCGGACTTCCAGCCCAATCCGCTATATGAATCTGTGGTAGAAGGCGTTGAACTTCTTCATGAGTCTGCTTGCGATGCAATCATTGCAGTCGGTGGAGGTAGTGCGATTGATGTGGCTAAGTGTATCAAGCTTTATTCCAATATGGACAGCAGTGTAAATTATCTAAAGCAGGATATTGTCCCTAATGGCTTAAAACTGCTGGTGGTTCCGACCACAGCTGGTACGGGCAGTGAAGCAACACGGTATGCGGTTATCTATTATAATGGAGAAAAGCAGTCGGTTACGGATTATAGCTGCATTCCATCAACTGTTTTGATGGATGCAAGTGTGCTGAATACGCTGCCTATATACCAGAAAAAATCAACTATGCTGGATGCTTTGTGCCATTCGATTGAATCCTTCTGGTCTGTAAATTCTACAGACGAAAGTAAGGAATACTCCAAGCAGGCCATAAAGATAATCATGGAAAATTTGGATGACTATATTAGCAACGAGGATAGCGGTAATGAAAATATGCTGAAAGCCGCGAACCTCGCCGGGAAAGCCATCAATATTACACAGACGACAGCCGGTCATGCTATGTGCTATAAGCTGACAAGCCTTTATGGAGTAGCGCATGGTCATGCAGCAGCTCTTTGCGTAAGGAAACTGTGGCCGTTCATGCTTGAAAATACAGACAGGTGCATCGACCCACGCGGAGAAGAGTATCTGAAGAATACTTTTGATGAGATTGCGGAGGCAATGGGGTGCGGAAGTGCAACGAATGCAGCCGCAAAGTTCCAGGAGATTTTCGAGGGATTGGGGATGAGCGTCCCGGAACCGAATGAAGGGGATTATGAGCTCCTTAAAACCTCGGTCAATCCCGTGCGTTTGAAGAATCATCCGATAAGATTGGATGAAGAAGTGATTGATAACCTGTATCATCAGATTTTGGGTTAGGAAGGTCAACAGGCTTATAAGGAAATAGGGAGTGTATAAGATAAATGAAAGTAGAATCTTTTGTAAACATACTCGGTGCTGATTTTTATACCGGAGTTCCAGATTCACAGCTGAAGGCACTGTGTAATTATTTGATGAACACTTATGGGATTGATCCGCACCATCATATCATTGCCGCGAACGAGGGCAACTGTACGGCGTTGGCTGTCGGATACTATCTCGCCACAGGCAAGGTGCCGGTCGTTTATATGCAAAACAGTGGTGAGGGTAATATCATCAATCCGGTTGCGTCTCTGCTGAATGATAAGGTTTATGCTATTCCTATGATTTTTGTCGTGGGATGGAGAGGTGAGCCGGGGGTTCACGATGAACCGCAGCATATCTACCAGGGAGAGGTTACCGTGAAGCTTCTGGAGGATATGGATATTAAGCCGTGCATATTGAGCAAAGAAACCACAGAGGACGAGTTGAAAGCTGCTGTTGAGGATTTCCAGACTGTTCTGTCCAAAGGCAAGGATGTGGCAGTTGTTGTCCGCAAAGGGGCGTTAACCTATGACGGCAAGGCCGAATACAAAAATGATAATACGATGGTGCGTGAGGAAATCATCCAGCACATAGTAAAAGTCACAGGCGAAGACCCGATTGTGTCCACAACTGGTAAGGCAAGCAGAGAACTCTTTGAAACTAGAGTTGCTAACGGACAAAGCCACAAGTACGATTTCCTGACGGTTGGCTCTATGGGACACAGCAGTTCTATTGCACTTGGTGTTGCTCTCAACAAGCCGGACACGAAGATATGGTGTGTTGACGGTGATGGAGCAGTTCTTATGCATATGGGTTCCATGGCAGTTCTGGGAGCGAATAAGCCTAAGAATATGGTTCATGTCGTTATTAATAATGGAGCACATGAAACTGTAGGCGGTATGCCAACGGTTGCTGGAAACATAGATTTAGTTGCAATAGCGAAAGCCTGTGGGTATCCGAACGCTGTCTGTGTTGATAATTTTGAAAGCCTTGATAAGGAACTGATGGCGGCAAAAGAAAGAGACGAACTTAGCTTGATTGAAGTGAAGTGTTCTATCGGCGCAAGGGATGACTTAGGACGGCCGACCACAACGGCTTTGGAGAATAAGCAGAACTTCATGGAATATTTGAAAGAGAAGAATTAACTGAGCCGGGCTGAAGAACCATATACGTTATATAATGGGAGCATATAAATCAGGAACGAGGATCGGAGTGAAGGAAAGAAAAAAATTTAAATCTTTGGCTGTATTCGGTATCTCAGAAATTGCATATATATGTTTGAATGCCGGTTCTCGACAATGGCTTATCGTGTCGATAATCTTGTCTGTAGGCTTTTTTGTATTTGCACTTAAGGTAGGGCTGAGCATACAACCAAGAAACACTGTGGTCCATGCTGTGGCGGCAGGAGTCGTTTTGTTTATAACAGCCGACTCTTTTTATGACAATATGCAGTCAAGCAGCAAAATCAACGTAGTCGCGGATTATATCGGTGCCCAGACATCCGTGGTTGTTGCAGTGTTTGCCTGTGTTGGTTTCTTAGTTGCTTTTTACTCTGTTTATCGTTGCTTGGTCTTGATTACATCAGATGCTACATTTTTTTCCGCGAAGCCTATTCTAAGCAGGATAGGTAGTTTTCGTGCGAATGGAATGAAGGCATGGCTGGTATTACTTATCGTCTGCCTTATATGGCTTTTACCTACTTCCACACACAGCCCCTTATATAACGGCGAGCTTCCAACGGGAGATGCATCGATTTTTACTATGATGGGCAAAGCCTGGGCGAATGGTTTGATTCCATATAAAGATATATTTGACCACAAAGGGCCGATTATATTCTTTGCATATATGATAGGGTACCTTATCAAACCGGAACTCGGCATTTTCCTGTTTGAGCTTCTGGCTATATGGGTATCAGTTGTATTCGCATATAAAATCGGATGCCTTGTGTATGGAAGGACGGCAGGAGTTGTATCGGTTCTTTGTGTATTGCTATATTCGACAGTATTAGAATTTGGACGGGCTCTGACAGAAGAGTTTAATTTGCCGGTGCTGATGATTTCAATGTATTTGATGCTCCGATATTTATACGCACCAAAAGAGAATACATGTCACCCACCTCGTTACGCATTTGTTTACGGAATTGCGGTGGCTGTGTCATTTTATTTAAGAACTACGAATTGTGTTGCGGTCTGTGCTGGTGTGCTTTGTATTACAGCATATCTCCTTGCTAATAAAGAATTCTTGTGTGTTCTTAAAAATGGACTTGCTTTTTTGACCGGGGCTGCATTAGTGTTAATTCCTTTTGCAGTGTACTTCTATTTGAATAATGCATTGGGAGACATGCTGTGGGGAACGTTCTTTTATAATTTTGAATTGATTTCAGATCCAGTGTCGCATTCACTTTCTAATCTTGCGACTTATCTTTTTCTACTCTTACCGGTTTTGGTTGTCTGTTATGTCTGTATAACAGAGTTAAGAGAAACGAGATTTTTACCAATAACAGTATTGGTGATGTGCCTTTTATCAATACTGATTGTGACACATGGAAAACTATATAAACACTACTATATTATACTGATGCCGTTTATTCCAGTAGCAGTCGGCATGATATTTAAACGAATTCAACAAAGTTCGAGGAGGGTTTCCTTTTATGTTTGTATGGGAATTGCCTTACTGTTTTGTACGCCGACGTGGACAACAGAGATATCGGAAGCTACAAATGTTTGGATTAATGGTTATGAGATATCAGATTATGAAGAAGCCGCTGTTAAAATGGCATCGGTAATTCCAGAGGAAGATTACACTTCGGTTATTGGATACAACACATCAAGCCTGTGGTATCTGTACACAGATATAATGCCTTGTTATAAGTATTACACGTTGCAGGATAGTCAGTCCTCTCATTCATTAACGATGCAGAAAGAAAATGCAGAATTCTATCAATCAGGAGCTGCCAAATGGGTTGTGGTTGAGGATGAGATAGAGATGCTTGAGGTGGAAAAGGCGATCAACGAGAACTATATATTGGAATTTGAGATTGAATGCAAAAACAGATATAACGAGGATACGACTCTGCGGTTGTATCAGCTGATATGAGGAATAGAAGTATGGTTGTGAATAGGATTACTAGGAAAGGCGTGTGATGAAACATGAACACCATTCCAAATAGAATTATTGTGGAGAAGACAAGAGAGCAATATCCTGTTGGTACTGTGGTTATCCTTGACAAGATGGCAGATGAACAAGCTCCGCCAGTCAATACTCCCGGAATTGTCACATCTGTTGACGATATCGGAACGATTCACGTTGATTGGCTCACAGGTTCGACTCTCGGAGTAGCTTATCCAGTTGATGAATGCCACATCGCATCTCCTCATGAGGCGGCTCTCTATTACATTGCCAAAGAATCCAAACGCCAACAATCTAATCCGAACAAACCTTGCTTCTGTCTTCGTTGCGGCGAAGAGATGGATGGCATCCGCAGACACGCATTATCAAGAAGAGCTGATGTGATTATCTGCGATTCCTGTGGAACGGAAGAGTCCATTGAGGACGCGGTTAAGGCTGGTGTGATGAAAGGCGAGGATCCGTTGACCATAGAAGAATGGTATGTCGTGAAGAAAAACACCGGGGCAAGATGCCCTTATTATATAAAAGCAACCGAAGAAATCGAGAATGGCGAGGTTGTTGGTTATACAGTTACAGTCCCAGAAAAGCCAGAAGCAATCGGACACTGTGAGCATCCAGACGAGATAATACCAACAGGTGAGAAGTTGATGGAAGAGGTTTAAGAGAGCGTGATTAACACAGCGACGAGGAGGAACAGCAGGTAAATTAAGTGGAGTGACGGGAGGATAATTTGGAAACAGCTTACAGCATATTACATAACCATTTGACACTTCCATACTGCCTTTCCCTCCTCATCGTTTTCATAGCCACACTCCTCATCTGGAAAGTGGTAGCGGAGCGAACTGTGTAAATGAGAAGAAGAAATGGACACAGTCTCTCCTCATCGCACTCCTCGTCACATACATCTTCTTCATCCTGCTAATAACGCTTATAGCCAGGACACCGGCAGACACACGTCACATTAAACTCATCCCCTTCTGGTCATGGTATGAGGTGATCGTGAATCACAGCAGAAGTCTGGCTGTGGAAATATTGTTACACTGAATCACAAGTTATTACGTAGATAGCTTACGCCGCTAAATTCGTTTTCCA
>JAJQGL010000029.1 GCA_021200535.1 Clostridiaceae bacterium
CGTTCCATGTTCACTCTTATACTTTGACAGGAACCTCCGATACTTCTGTATGCTCTGTCTCATCGCTATGCTTGTTACACCGCTTCGGTCAATTGATCGCGTCATTTTTGCCTGGATCCAATATCCTGCATAGCTAAGGAACAGTACACCGTTCTCCGGATCCCAGTGCCGTACCGCCTGGAGCAGGCCGAAGAAGGCTTCCTGCACTAAATCATCCTCCTCTGCCAATCCGCGATATCTCCGCGCGAGCTTTATCACGAACGCCCGGTTCTGTTCCCACAATTGCGTCATCAATTCGCCTTCCGGATCCCCGCCAGACTGAATCCGGCATACAATTTCTTCGTTTGACATTTGGCCGCACATCCTTTACAATAGAGTAGCCAAACATCTGTTCTGTTGTCCACCTAATCAGAAAGGCCTGCTGTGTATAGCCAAATGCCGTGTACATAGCAGGCTTTTTGCTGCCCTGCTCCAAAGTGCCTGCTCCCAGTTTATATGATTATGATTGGAGCAGGCGTTTATCTTGAAATGCACCACCATTGTCACTGTCCGCTCCCTTCCTAATTATCCAATCCGCTTCGTCAGTATAGATTCCTTTTTGATCTGATACATTTTCTTCCCCTGCCGCTTTTCTTCCAGATAGTCGCAGTACGCATTCATCAATATCTGTCCAAGCCTGCAATGATTGCATTTTTCGTCTATTTCATGCATTCTGTCAGACAGATGAACCCAATAATCGTCATTCTCTTCTACTATGTAGAAATCCTTTACCAGCTTCCAAAACTCTGTGAAGAACTGTGCTTCATCCGGAATGTCGGCTTTTCTTACACTTGCCATATGGCCTCCTTTTCTCTATGCTGTTACCGAAGCTACCATTTTTTTCAAAAAGTTACACCTACTCGGTAACTGCTGAAAGCCTTGATTTTACTGAGTTTTTTAAGGTTTTTTTATAAAAGTTACCAAGTTACCATACTATTTTTCTTTACGCGCGAGAGAAAAAATTATTTTTCTCCCACTCAAAAAAAATATTTTATTTTTTCTATATATAGCATTTTTTTTGCTGGTAACCGAGGTAACTTGGTAACCTTTCGGATATTTGTTATGTTTTGCATTGCATTTTCTAAAATTTTTCTAATCAAAGGGGATTTCTCCCTGGTCGAACGTCTCTGCGGGAACAAATCCATCTGCATCTGCCATCATTTCATCGCCAATTTTCAGCCAGACACATCGGCAACTGATCCCCTCAATCTTCTTTACTTTTGTCAGCCGCCCATTTTGCGTCTGCAGCAGTCCTTTTTTGTCTGCCCATGACAGGAATGATTTCTTAGAGAACCCACCCGATCTGCACAAATCATCGAACGCCGCACTGTTGATGATTGCACAGTTTTCCTTTGTGCTGATCATCCCCCACTTCTCACATTTGGTGATATCATCGAACCTCTGTTCGTTCATTGATATCTTGTCCATAATGTAATGGTACGCCCGCTCGTTGTCGGAAAGCTCATTCCGATCGATAAGTGTCTTTTTTGCGTCACTGATGGAAATATACTGTCCGTCCTTAAAAAGGTACTCCGTAGCGATCCTATCAGCCGTCAAGACTATCGAAAGCGATATAGCCTGTTTCTGCATCTTATCATCACTCATGAGCTGCCTCTGAAGCTCCTGCTGCATCTCGCGGATTTTATCCCACCCAAGCTCACGGATGATCCGGATGAACTCTTTCCCGGCAAATCCGTAATTCCTTTTCAGAATATTCGCTGTCTCCTGTGGATCCTCAAAGATTTTCTCACCGCACTCGACTTCCAGAATTCTGTTGATCGCGCCACCCTGGTTGACATATCCGCTCAATGGCCGCTCCCCGTTCGTAAGAAAACAATTCTGCCAGTGATTCTCCCTGTTCACGCCCAGCTCTTTATTTGATCGGCTCTTGCCCTTCCCAGAGCAAAGGTCATACACAACGCCCTCGAAGTTGTCCCGTATCCTGGAAGATGTCTTACTCGTATCGTCCAATATCACAGGCAAACTATTGAGCATATCTGCCCTGGCTTCCAGCGCGACATCCGTAGTTTTAAAATCTCCGATGTAGCGGTTTTCATCCGGACACGCCCAGATACTGCATGCACTCATCAGCGTTACAGTCTTGCCGCCTTCGGTCTCGCCCCACAGATCAACTATAAAAGGCAATGCGCTTATTCCGTAAATCAGCACGCTTGCAAATGATGCAGCCATCATGAATTTGATTTCCAGTCTTCCAGACTTCCGCAGCTTTTTGATATGGTCGAACCATACTTCCCTGTCTCCGCATTCGCGGATACTCTCATAGATTTGTTTAAATCGGTCGTTTCCGTCAAAGATGATCTCACTATCATAGGGAAGGAAATTCTCCTGCTCCCCGTCCTTTACCCACCCAAGCTTGCTGCTCGAACTCTGCACTCTGATGTAATCCTCGTTCAGATTTTCAACTTCTGAGAGATACTGCACAAGTGGCTTCGCATTTTCTGATGTTACGGAAATCCCGCGCCCGGACAGGTTCACAATTTTGTTGGCCGATGCTACCATAGTCTTTGGCACGATCAGTTCATGCCACTTGCCATTCCGCTTAAACGCTATCTTAATCTGCTCCTCCCCGGTCTCCAGATTCCTCAGCCGCTCTAATGGAAGTATTGGATGATAGCAGGCCAGAATGTCAATGCGAGTATATAGATTCTGCTTGTAGACTTTCTCATCTGTCGCTATCCATGAACCACACCTCATCCGCCCATAAGGACAGTCTTTGAAGTCCGTCCAGTTTCTCGAGACCTGCGCGGATTTTATTTTTTGAGTCTTCCGATCCACATGCTTAAAGGCTCTTACCATTCCAGTAAATTCTGTTTTGCATTTCAATTCCTTCGCCCGGAAACTAAGAGAAGTCAGAAGGCTCTGTCTGTATATTTCATCCTCTTGATCGAATACCTCCGTCAGAACCTCCTCGCTCAGTATCGTCTCTTTCGTCAATTCATTCAATGGAACCATTTCGCTGTCTCACCTCCTCTGATCAGTACGGTATGTCATTCAGATCTGCGTGAATGCGCAGCTGTTTTTCCAATCCTGCGCAGCTATCGCACCACGCATCGCTGAATGGTTCCGATTTTGCTGTCTGGCGGCGATAAAAAGTAATCAGTGTATTGTTTGTTGCTTTCTTCTCTTCCTGCCGCCTTTCGGTCTTCTGGCGTTGCTCCCGCGCTTTCTGTGCACGGTATCTTCCCGCCCTGGCGGAAAATGATGGCTTTTTCTCGTACTCCCCGCCTAGGGACAGGAACGCCGTTTTGAAATCACAGCCATCCATCATCTGCACAAACGTGAATATGTCACCATTTACACCACATCCGAAGCAATGGAAGTCTTTCTCATAAACCTTTAAGCTTGCCGTGTTGTCCCCGGAGTGGAAAGGACACCTGCAAAACCCGGAACGATTCACTTGCATTCCGTATTTTGCCAGGATATCCCGCATGGAATATGTAGCCTTAATTTCACTGACCGTCATAATACTCCCCCAGAATTTCAGCAATTCGCCGCCCAGTATCCTTTTTCTGACAGAACTCGAACCGCGCGTTATAACGATCCCGGATGGTGCACAGGGATTTATATAACTGATCTCCGTCCACCGCCTTCGGAGAGACAACATATTTCTCTCTCTTTCCGTTTGCCATCCGCCATCTCACTTCGTGCCTTCGCGGGTTCTGCCAGAAGTACACATCTTCCAGTGATTGAATTTCCGCGCCATGCTCCACCAGAATCACAAGCTGTATTCCCGCATCCATCGCCCGGAGCAGCTCC
>JAJQGL010000094.1 GCA_021200535.1 Clostridiaceae bacterium
TGCCTTGCTCGCCCGCTCTCTGGAGGACAGCGTATTTTTCCGCACGCGCTCTACATAATGGTGATAATCCGACAAAATATGCTCCAGAAAGCGGCTTCCGCTGGCGCGGTACAGATCAAGGTGAAAGCGGTTGTCCAGCTCAAAAATCTGTTCCCAGTGTTCCTTGCGTATATGAAATTCACAAAGATAAATAATTTCCTCCATCTGTTCTGTCTGTTCTTTTGTAATATGCTCGCATGCCCATCTCGCACACAACCCCTCCAGATAAGAACGAATCATATAAATATCATAGATATCCTGCGCTGTAATCCCATTCACATAGGCGCCCTTGTTCGGAATAATGCTGACCAGCCCTTCCAGCTCCAACTGGCGGAGCGCTTCCCTGACCGGCGTCCTGCTGACGCCCAGCTCCTTGCTGATCGCGGCCTCCCGCAGCTCATCCCGCTCCTGATAATTTCCTGCCAGAATGTCTTCGCGTATTTTGTTGAAAACCTTTCCACGCAGGGAATACTGATCCATTTCATCCTTGCCTTTATACTGTTCCATGTTTCTCCAGCTTTCTGTCCTGTCCGGATCACGCCGGAAACGCAATGCTTTTTTGTTCCTGTTCCGGCATGTTTCAACGGACAAACCTGTTATTTTCACATACTGTCCATTGTATACATTCCCCGAATTGATGTCAACTCTCCATTTCCCATCGTTTATGTATTTCAGATTGTTTCTTTCTTAAAAGTATGCTAAAATATTTTTGGTTTTTTGTCTGGGCGCTGCCAGACGTATGAAACATGGAATTACCATGCAGCGCAGAAATGGAGATTAGTATGTCTTACAATAACAAAAAAAAAGCTCCCCTCCCGGAGCCAAAATATCCGCTTGGATTCCTGCTGCCGCTGATTGCCGTGCTTGCAATTATTCCGGTTATCATATATGAATACCAGTTTGATACCGGACTAACGCAGTATGACTATTATCAGGGCGTAAGCCTGACAAGCGACTTTTTTCTTCACTGCAAAATGGTTCTGCTTTTATTTACATTGGCAGTCATGATTTTTATTCTCGCCTACATGATCTTTTCGGCAGAAATCACCCCTTTGTGGGATAGGACGCTGATTCCGTTTTTTGTATACTGCGGACTGTGCCTGATCTCTGCATTTACATCCATCAACCCATCCTACTCTTTTTCCGGAATCCACGAACAATTTGAATCCGTCTGGATTCTCTTAGGATATGGTCTGATTTTATACTATGCCTTTTTCAACCTGAATACGGCAGAGGCTGTCAAACGCACAATGCGGTGGTTCGTCGGCGGCATTACCATCATGAGCCTGTTTGGGCTCGGACAGGCAATCTATCTGGATCCGGAAACCATGCCCTGGTTAAAAACACTTGGCATTACGAAAGCAATGTCATTCAATCCAATGGCAATGAAGTTTTTCCAGAATCTCTTCCTGCAGGATAAAGATGCTGTCATTTCATTTAACTTTGAAAACGGACGTACTTATATGTCTCTGTACAATCCAAACTACGTGGGCTTTTATGTTGCCCTGGCCGTTCCTGTACTGGCGGCACTGCTAATCCATAAAACCCAGAATAATACCAGTCTGCCAAAACACAAAAAAGTGCTTTCTATTGTCGGATACAGTTTTTTGATCGTCTCCATGCTGATCATTCTCCTCGCATCCCAATCCAGAGCCGGTCTTGTCGCTCTGGCTGCCGCTGCTGTTATCATGCTGGTATTTATGCGGAAAATATTTCTGAAAAGCTTCCAGAAACACTGGATGGTTACCGGCGGGGCAATCGTTGCCGTCATCGGAATTTTTATCGGCGTCAATATAATGAACCAGGGGGTTTTGATCGACCGGATAAAATCTATGTTTGACACCAGCGAAGAAACACACCCTCTGGAAAGCATCCTGACCGACGAGGATGTAACCATTACCTACAATGGGGAAACCATGCATATTACGACAGAACTGGATGCAGAGGGCAATACCATCTTCCATCTGACAGATGATGAACAGCAGGAGCTGTCAACGATTGCACCAGAAAATCCTACGGAAACCGTAACCGGAGATTCCGCTGCCTCCCTGTACACAACATACACACAGCCATATACCATCAACGATCCAAGATTCCCATTTTCCTACGCAACGATTGTTGACGACAGCTTCAAGGGCTTCTGCGTTTTTATTGACGGACGGCAATGGGTATTTACAAACCAGATGAAAGAAATGGATACCTCTTACTACTGTAAAGGCTACGGAAGTGCGCTCACAAAACTCGAAGAGCCGGAAAAGGGACCGGCTTTTCTGGAAGAGCACTATCATCTTGCAAATATGCGCGGATATATCTGGGCACGCACCATTCCGCTTTTAAAAAAATATTTCTTCCTTGGTTCCGGTCCGGATACCTTTGTGATCGCATACCAAAACGACGACTGGGTTGGCCTGTACAATTCCGGCCATGACAAAGAAGTGGTGACAAGACCGCACTGTATGTATCTGCAGATTGCCACACAAACCGGCGTACCGTCACTAATCGCCTTTTTAACCTATTTTATCTGGTATATCGCCTCAAGCGTGCGCCTGTACTGGAAAGCGGATTATACCAGATATTTGCCGAAAATCGGGCTTGCCGCCCTGGTCAGCGTCATTGCCTATCTGATTCTGGGGCTGACAAACGATTCCTGCATTACCGTCTCGCCAATCTTCTTTGCACTGGCAGGCATGGGACTTGGAATCAACTACCATCTAAAGCAGGAAGCGCGTGAAGCTGCCCTTGCCGAGGAAAAAAGGCTTGCCGCCGAAGCAAGAAAAAAGGAAAAAGCAGCGCTGAAAGCACGCAAATCATCCCCTCTCCGCTGAAATAAAACGATTTCCATAAAAAAAGTCCATTGGTGTACGGCCCAATGGACTTTTTTTGAAGCGTTCTGTCATTTCCAGCTTATTTCCCCCTTTTGTGTACGGCCAAAATTACAGAAATAGAATACGCAGACAAAACGCAAAATAAAACCATGTTTATTGTATCATATTTTAATTTTTTTTCATCTCTTTTCACAAAAGCTACATATTATTGTCAAGCTTTTTTTCAGAAGCCGCTACTGCAGCCTTTACCTGTTCAATCACATAGTCCTGCTGCTTTTGTGTCAGTGCCGGATACAATGGCAGGCTGATACAGTGTGCATAATAGGCCTCTGCATTCGGGCAGCATACAGATTCATAGCCATTCTTCTGATAATAAGGGTGCTTATAAACCGGTATGTAATGCACATTCACACCAATCCCGGCTGCCCTGAGCTGATCAAACACCCGCCTGCGCTCCGGCACCTGAATAACATACAGATGATAACTGTTGCGGCAGCCCTCCTGCTGCTGCGGCACCGTAATCCGGCCCTCTGGCGCAAACGCCTCATCATAACGCTTTGCCAGCTCTCTGCGCCGACTGACAAATCCATCCAGCTTCTTAAGCTGTGATACGCCCAGCGCGCATTGAATATCCGTAATCCGGTAGTTATAGCCCAAGGCAATCTGCTGGTAATACCATGCGCCCTCGCTGTGGTCCATCCACTGCTCCTCTCTGGTAATGCCATGCGTACGAAACAGCTTCAGCCTTTCATACAGCTCCTTCTGGTCCGTGACAATCATTCCGCCCTCTCCGGTTGTAATATGCTTTACCGGATGAAAACTAAAGGTTGTCATATCAGACAGGCTCCCAACCCGTTTTCCAAAATAATCCGCCCCCAGCGCATGGGCAGCATCCTCAATCACCGTCAGATTATGTTTTTCTGCAATTTCATAAATCTGCTCCATCTCACAGGGCTGTCCAGTAAAATCAACCGCAATAATAGCCTTTGTCCGGCTGGTAATCTTTTTTTCAATCTCCGCCGGATCGATATTGTAGGTATCTGCTTTGATATCTGCAAACACCGGCACCGCACCGCAATACAGCGCACAATTTGCAGATGCGGCAAAGGTAATCGGCGTTGTAATCACCTCGTCGCCCTTCCCAATGCCTGCTGCAAAACAGGAGGCATGAAGTGCAGCTGTTCCATTCGCAATCGCCACAGCATACTTTGCCCCGACAGCCTCCGCTGTCTTTTCTTCAAACTCTGCAATAGCAGGCCCCGTTGTCAGATAATCTGACCGCAGTACATCGACAACTGCCTGAATATCACTCTCATCAATCGACTGTGTCCCATATGGTATATACATATCAACCCTCCATCTCATCTTTAAGACTCGTTTTTTAGCGGCATGCCGCACACCCCATCTTCACCCCTTCTCTTTACTGCTGCATCATCTGATATTTCAGCTCTGCCAGCTTCCAGTCTGTCTCGTTATCAATATCCTGTACCTCAAGATCACTTAACAAAAACGGCACAATCCCCTCCGCAAACTGCCCTTTTTTCTCTAAAAAAGCTTCTGCCCGGTACAGATAAAACTGCCCGCAGTCATGGTACAGAGGTTCTAAATCCTGCGACCGCCGGTTCAGATTTTCTTTCCATTTCATTTCCAGCCTCTGATCCTGTATCCGGTAACCGCGCTGCGGCGGATACGAAAACGATACCACAGGAAGAAGCATTGCCTCCCCTGTTTTTTCCAGCTCTGCAAATGCATTTCTCAGTTTTTCCGCCGTTACAAAAGGCGCCGTCGGATAGATGCATGCCATATATTCAAACTCCTGTCCGCGCTTCCGGTACTCTTCTAACACTTCCAGAAGCACATCCGCCGTTGTGGCATAATCATCTGATGTCAGCGGGCTGCGCAAAAACGGAACATTTGCCCCGTATTCCTCAGCCACTGCCGCAATCTCCTGACTGTCCGTAGATACCATGACTTCATCAAAAAGCCCCGACTGCAGCGCCGCTTCTATAGAGTAGGAAAGAATGGGCTTTCCCATAAAATCCTTAATATTTTTTTTCGGAATCCGCTTGCTGCCTCCGCGCGCTGTAATAATCGCAACTGCCTTTTTCTTCATCTTCTTCGCCCCCTTTGCTGTAATCCATCAAAAAAACGTTTCACACCCTGCCAGCCGGAACATCTCCTGAAAACGTTCCTTATAACCAAACCCGGACTGTACCTTTTTCCAGCCATGAAAAGCAATGGCTTCCCTCTGTTCCTCATGTTCCAGGTAATACGCTGTTTTTTGCAGGAGATCTTCCTCGTTTTCATAAAAAACAAAATCCTCTCCCGGCACAAACCATTCGCACAGCTCCGGCTGATAATTGCTGAGCAGGAAACCGCCCGCTCCCAGGATATCAAGACAGCGCAGCGGTATACCCGACGGAATGGAACGCAGTGAAATATTCAGATTGATTTTACTCCTTCGAAATACCTTTGGCATCTCTGTCTCTCTGGATATATAACCATGCGTTCTTAAGCCACTGCAAAGCCCCGGATCCGAACCGGTAAATAAATCAACAGAAAAATGCTTTGCCAGATGGTTCAGGCAGGAAATACGTTCCATGGAAGTGACCTTTTTGTTTAACATATCCGTATAGATTTCCCGGTGGGAAAACAGATACTCCGGATTGTTTTCTAACGCAATGCAGCTGTCTAAGCGCCGCACTGCCTCTTCTGTAAACACATCCTGCGAAAAGCGGAGTGCATACACCTGCCTCCATGCCTGAAACAATGCTTCAAAATATCCCTGCAGATACTCTGGAAAACAGACCTGATCATACATACTGTTTTCATACAGACTGCCGACAAAAGAAACCTCATAGCCATACGGCTGCGGCTCCGTTCTGTCGCCGAGAAGCCGGTTGAGCGATTCCGCGTTCACGGCGAGCGGCAGGTAAAAAACATGCTCCGCCCCCAGTTTCCTCACGCTGTCACAAAGCTGTCTGTCAAACAGGAACAGATAATTGCACGGATGAAAAACCGTCTTAGAAAACAGCGTATAGTGCGGACAATCATAAACCCACGCTAAATATTTTACATGATTCCTCTCGGCCGCCCTGGAAATCACCGGAAAAAAATTAATCGTAAAAATAGCGTCATAAGCTTCCTCAGACAGTACATTTTCCAACATCATGACAAGGTCGCTGTCATGATCATAATCGGTTATCGGCCCGACAATCTTTTTCCAGATAATTCCCAATTTTTGAAAGGCTTCCTCCACTGCAGCATAAGACGCCTCCCAGCTATAATATAATATTCTCACAATCTCTCTCCGGTTTTCATGTTTAAGTAAAAAGTTTATTTACATTGCCTGCACAGGTCTGGATGTCATTGCTTCGAAAGACACTGCTCTCCGCCATATGTTTCCAATCCATCACTGTCCCCGTAAACCTTTCCTCCAGCCGGTTAAATGAATTCCAGAGCGCAGCAAGCTGATAATGCTGTGCGATTTCCGCCATGGAAATTAACCTGGCACAACCCGGATTCTCAAAATATAAATACCTAATCATCCGATAGAGAATAAATTTTGCCGGGAGATGTTCTATCGTCCATTCCTGATCATACCAATAACATTCCCCATCTATCCAAAACGCGTTCGTCAGAAGCATATCAAGATATCCCGTTTTTAAAACCGGGCCAAAGCCGCTGTAATCTGGTTTGATATCCTCAAACAGCTCATACATAATGTTCGTTCTTCTGGATACCTGCTCGGATGACTGTAAAACCTGCTCATACAACCGGTCAAAAAGGGCATAAATGGAATCTAAATCCCGGTTTTGGTAAAGCAAGAGCATCTGGTTTTCCACGGACGGCGCCTTACAAAACCGGGATACCAGCCGGTTTTTCACCATGCTGCTTCCCCAGATTTTTAATCCATGCGCTTCCATGTCCTGTTCATTGAAAAGCGTTTCCTCCAGATGGCGGCAGGAAGCGGCAAGCGGAAACTTCTCCACTTCCCCTGTTCTTAAAATCCTTGTTCCGATCCGGTATTCCGGCTCTCTCTCACTTGACAGTCTGACAAAGGAAACCTCTCCAAAATCTTCGCTGTCCGTGCATTCCACCAGAAATGAATTGGCAAAAAAAGCAAACACCCCATTATCAATCACATCCTGATACAAATCGTGCTCTCTGGCAACACGCGTCTTTCCATCCGGTGTATAATACGCTATCATTTGGGAAGGGCCAATCTTTTCCGGAAGAGCCTCCTGCGAATAAATGACCGTTGGCAGCTTATAATCCGGCAGCGGATAATAAAAAAACGAATGGGAAAATCCGCTCCGCCCGATCAGATCGGACAACGCTTTTTTTGAAAACGTCCTGACCTTTCTGTCTGTCAGCGCATACTGATTGATTCCATCAAACGGAACACCGGTATGATCTTCCCTTGCACCGCACCAGTATTTTAAGCCGTACTGATTTTCGATCGCAAGCAAAAGCCTGCCGTCCGGCTTAAGAAGCTTTTTGACTTTTTTGAGAAAATCACAATACGGATCCTGCGTTTCCGTATAACTTCCCTGATATTCCAAAACCCCAATCAGCGTAATATAATCAAATTTCTTTTCAAACACAATATCATTCAGATTTCCAACGATAATCTCCAGGTTTTCTTTTTCCCTGCAGCGCAGCAAAGCGGCAGCGGCACGTCTTTTTGACAGCTCTACTGCAGTCACCGATTTGCACGCGTCACATAAGACGCCTGTAATAGCGCCAAGCCCACAACCAATTTCCAGCACATCCGCATCCGGATCAAACGGATACCAGTTTAAAATGTTTTTGCGCAGATGCGTCAGATAATAAAAAGAAGGCCAGGAAAATTTACTCTCGATCGCCTGTACATACTCCTCCGGCGGATTTTCCGCAATGATCTGCAGGATAACATCCTCAACATCTCCATCCGAATACTGATCCTCCCCGTGATACCACTGCAGATTAAATCTGGGAAGCGGCTTCATCTTTTCAATCCATTCATCATACCGATTCATTTTTATTTTAACCCCCTTTTCTTAATTCCAGCGTCTTGTATATTTATCTTAACTCCCTAACTGCTTCCTTTAGCCAGCGTCCTGCATGTTCCCGTTCAACAGCCAGATCCCGGCGCACAGCGTCAAAGTCAACGGCATAAACCCGGCGAAGAATTTCCGGCAGTTCCATATCCGGATGGACAATCCCTGCAAAAGCGTTTCCAAGGCGCCGGAAGTCTGAAAAACGACTGCTTTCCCTATTTAACATGCCGATAAACGGCTTTTCAAACAAAACAGAAAAGCAAACGCCGTGAAAAGAATCCGTCACAACCACCGCCGCACTCTGCAGCAGAGCAAGCCAATCCTGCGGCCTTAAATCCTCTAAAATATCTTCTGAAAAATCCAGCTCTAATTTATGGAAAATCCTCCCGGACGGATTTGCGTCAATGATATATTTTACCCCCTGTAAACCGTACTCCCGGCTGATCTTCTCACAAATTTCCTTTTTCCGGAAAGACGGATCCAGAAGATATGCCACCACATAGCCGGAAGCCGACGCGCCGGATGTCTCCGCCAGTTTCGCATAATCGCTGCCCTCCAGCAAAAAGACCGGATCCAGAACCTTTTGCGCCGAAACGCCATACAGCTTTTCACAAAGCTCTGGAGCGAAATCATCACGAACCGAAATCGCATCAAACCGCTGATAAAGCTTCCTTCCCCTGTCTGCATCGATGGCGCCGTCCGGGCGTCCGAAGGAAGAAGCGTAGGAAACCTTGCGGCAATCATCCGAAACCCGTTCCAGATAAAAGTAAGTTCCGTAGCCATACTCTGGCTCATAGCTGCAATTCCAAACCTGGTCTGAACCGACAACAAACGTATCACAGCATTGGCAAAGCAGGTTATAATTCCCCTTCGGAAAATACGCAGAGCTTAACGTATACTCCTGCTTCGCAAAATCCAGAAACTGCGCTTCCGGTTTCAGAACACAGAAATTATCAAGACACAGAACTTTCTTTCCCAGCTTTTCCAGATAGTGATACAGCGCATAATTTGTCATGGCATTTCCGTAATTTTGCGACCACATAACGACCAGCGCCGCATCAAACTGCAAAGAAGCTCTGGCAGATTTACCTGCCTGCAAAAAACTGCGGTGCTTTTTCCATTCCCCGGCAAACACAGTCCTGCCGTGCTGTTTTTCAACGGATTCCACCAGGCAGCGGTTGCCGGCCAATGCCTGTGAAAATGGTCTGCCCTCCCACTGCTTTAGCCCGTCCTTTACCATCTGCCACAACGTTTCCCCTTTCTTTGAATGAATCGACAGATAGGAAGTGCCAAGCCCATCATCCTTTTCCATATTGCTCCAGAAATCTCCCAGAGACAAATCACTGTATTTTCCGTTTTTATAGCTGCAATGATAACAGGCATCCCGAAGAAGCCAGTTGTTTAAATAGGCATCCATAAAATAATCCGCTTCGCCCAGTATATGCGGCTGATCCCCATACTGCACAAACGTTTCCACAGACCAGCCGCTGTATTTCTTTTTCCGAAAAGACAGCTCCTGTATCTTCTCCCTCTGATAGCCGCTTTCCTCCAGAAAGCCCATCAGGCATTCATAGCCGGCAACCCCATGGCAAACCACGTCCGCTGTGTAAAGCTTCTCCGTTCCAATGTCCTTTAAAAAGACCTGCAATGCCGCATTTTGGCAGGGTGTTCCGGTAAAAAACACCGTCTCGCCGCGCTCCAGCAGCTCCTTAATCCGGCGGAAGGCAGCCCTCGTATCACTCTGAATATATTTTGACCCGCGCATCCGTGCAAGCGCTTCTCTCTGATTGCTCACAATATGCTCCACATGGTAGTCCTCTGTATAGACAGCCCCGCAAATCCAGCCGCCCTTTTGAAGAAACTGCTCTGCAAACACCGTAAACATCCCGCCGGAAGAGCTTTCCATGCGGACAGCATCTGCCGCCGCCGCTGCGATACACTGTTCCGGTATGCTTTTTGCCGACACGCGGACACATCTTGGGCAGGATGCTTTACAGGCACCGCATTCTATGCATTTTTCCTGAGCCAAAGCAGGATAGAGAAAACCCTCTTCATCTGCCTGCAGGACAACTGCGCCCACCGGGCAGGCAATCTCACAGCAGCCGCAGCCAATGCATTCCCTCACGCCGGCAACCGTTTTTCCCGAAATGGTTTCACAGGAGCTGAACCTGGAATTTTTATCTAAAAAATTTTTTATCTGCTGCAAATAATATGCAGCGATTCTTCCAGTGCCCAGCTTCTTTAAGAACGCGCCGCGAAGCCCATAATTTCCCATTTCCCCCAGAACATTCTCAAACTTTGCCTCCCGAAGCCCAAGCCTTTTTAAATCCGCATCATATGTCTCCATCAGGTAAAGCGCAAACTCCAGCTTTTCCTCCGGCTTTTTTCCTTCCCCGTCCGATTCCGCTCCCATATTTGCGACGGCTCCATCTGCAAACCGGATTTCATACTGCCTTGCCACCCTGACACAGAACGCATCCCACGCCATCGACAAAAGCTCTTCCGGCAAGCCCCCAAAATCAAAAAAAAGCTTCCGGCGGATGCAGGCAGAAGAAAGGTCAATCAGCGGGGTCAGCAGTAAAACAGGATAGATGTTTCCCTGTTTATGGGAAAAATCAGCCGGCGGCGTAATTTTTCTGCCGCCGTCCGCCGTTTCCCAAACCGCCGTACCATAGGCCATTCCAACCGTTTCTGTCTGCCCCTCCCCCGCAAGCGCAAAAACCAGATTCTTTAAGCTGTCCGGCGACCATTCACCGCCGCAGCACAAAAATGTAACCAGCTCCCCTCTTGCAGAAGAAACGCCAACATTGACAGAAGCGGCCAGACCAAGCTTTTGATCATTGATGATATAAACCAGATTTTCCAAATCCCCATATGCCCCGCTGACATAATCAAATGTCTGGTCTGTCAACGCATCATCCACAAGCACAATTTCATAATTCCGATAGCTCTGCCGCAGCACACTGTCAATCGTTTTCCCCAGCATACCGGTACCGTTACATACCGGAATCACCACACTGACCAGCTTATCCTCTTTTATTTTCATCTATTTTCCCTTTCCATGCCACAGCCTTTAGCTGATGGTCTGATAAATTTCCTTTGCAAGCTCCCCAAGCCTGCCATCGCTAAGTCCCGGCTCAGCCGCAATCAAATCCACCAGCTTCTTTTCTTCCTGCAAAGCCGGAACCTTCCAATATGGGTTTTGTGCGTAATCCGGCACAAGCCGCCGAACCGCACTGCACAATGACCGAAACAGGGAAACCGGCACGCAGGCTCCCCTGTATTTGAGAAAATAAAATACGGAAACATAATACGAATGAACAAAATATAGTGTAATTTCTGCCTGATACGCGCGAAAAAAAGGCTGCCCTTTCATAAAATCAAAAAGCTGCAGCTGTACCTGCAAATGTTCTGTAATCGTCGATAGCCTGCTCATATGCGCCGCCGTTGTACCAGCCTCATTGTACCGGTAAAAATACAGGCATGCTTCCGTAACGCATACCCTGTTTACAAAAAATTTCAGCGGGTAGGTAAAAAGCGGCTCTTCATAGGAGAGCCCTTCCGCATACCTTACGCCCGAACGCACCAAAAGCTCCCGCCTGTAAAATTTTGTCGTGCAGGATTCGTTTAAAATGCCAGAATTCATACAGTATTTTCTGCGGTTTTCCCCCTCTGCAAAATCATAAACCTGGTAATCGGTTTCCGTGCCGGAACGCTCTGCCAGCTTTTCCTTTTCCCCTGTATAGCAAAACTGCACCAGATCACTCTCCGTCTCCGTAATCAGACGGTAAGCGATCTTTAACGCATCTGCTGCAAGGTAATCGTCCGCGTCAACAAAACAGACATAATCGCCGGAAGCATAGGATAATCCGATATTCCTTGCCGCACCCTGCCGTCCGTTTTTCTCACTGAGAACCAAAAGAATCGACTCGCTGTATGTCTGTTCATAAGATTTCAAAATAGAAAGCGTTCCGTCAACCGAACAATCATCCACCAAAATAATCTCCAGACACTCCCGCCCGATTGTCTGCCCTAAAACCGAATCCAGGCATTTTTCTATATAATTTTCTACGTTATAACAGGGTATAATAACTGATATTTTTTCCATACAAACCCCTTCCCGCTGCCTGCGCTTATCATTATATCATGAAGCAGAGCTTCATGATCGTTATCTACACACGCTCCGCGTGGCAGTCTTTATTATATCATGAACTCGCGCTTTCGCGCTCTATCGCTGCTTGCGCAGCTGTTCATGATCTTGTTGCGCCCTCACATGCAAGCATGCTCGGTCCGCTTATCATTATACCCTGTTATGATTTATCAGGCAAGAAAAAAGTACAGCATCAGTCTCCCAGATGGTAACAGCGTACGTGAATCCACATCTGGTTGATTTTTTGATTGACATCAAGGGGATAATATGCCATCACAACACTTCGGTCAAGCACCTCTTTTAATGGATACATTGCGCTAAGCTCCCCCGTCAGCATCTCCTTATCCGCCGTCAGAATATAACGTTCATCCTCCTCTTTGCCGCTGAAAAAATATCCCAGCGCATATTCTGTTGTATCGGCAGTCTCATCGGTACATTCACAGTTGTACCGCAGATAATCATATATAGAAGTGTCCTGGTCTCCGCCGGCAATCACGGAAGTATATCCGATATAATACATATTCCGTATTACGTTATCCGGTCTGGATAAGAAATTCACAAACGCTTCCGCCGCCTGCTTTTTTTGGCTGTCCTCACCAATCCCTGCGCGCAGCATGCACCACCCGTCAAACCACAGGTTTGTTGCGGATTCCGGAACGGCATATTTTAATGTTATGCCATCCTCCTGCGCCTGCTGAATCGAATAGACTGCGTCGCCGGACCACTGCAGATTTGCATATACCTTGCCGGTGACCATATCTGCCTTTCCGCTGTCTGTCTCAAAAGAATATACATTGTCCTTAACCTCCTTTAAGATCTCACCGACCTGCTCAATCGTTCCGTCTGCCGTATCATTAAACACTTCCGAAAGCTTTGTGCTGTAATCCGCCTGCCCCACAAAAGAAGATGTACAAACCGTTTCCTGTGACAGCATCCCAAGCGCGGCAAAGTAACAGTCCCTTACACTGTCCTTTGCCGTTACTCTCCTGTAATACGTTTCATTCCGCAGAAGGTTCCAGTCCGCTGCCTCTTCCTGCGTAATCCGGTCAGGATTATAGACAAAGCCAAGCGTTCCCCACATGTACCCGGCGATATAATCTCCCAGTACCTCACCGTCAATTTCCTCCTGGTAAAGCCGCTCGCGGATATAAGGAGAAACTCCTGCAGCATAATAATTATTCTCTTCGGTTTCATCCTGAAATTCATCGGAATACGCAAGCAGTTCCCCCTCTGACATAAGCTTCATTGCCATGTATTCAGATGGACAGACAAGATCAAATGTACTGCCAAGAGTCAGCTGGTTATACAGATCTTCATTGGTTCCAAACGTAGAATATTCAACGCGTACCCTCTGATGGTACTGTTCGTAATACCATGTTTCAAACTCCTCTACAAGAGACTGCTCTCCCAAAATACTGGCGCCGTTTTCCAGAACAATTTCCTCGTCCTCATCCCAGTCCCCCTCATCAATGTATTCCTCCCAATTTGCAACACGCAAAACAATTTCCCCATCCTCTGACTCCGAACAGCCGCCAAGGCACGCCGCCCCCAGACTAAACACTGCTGCCAGAATTACAAAGCCTTTTTTTCCCATACTAATCCTCATTTCTGAGCGACTTGCCGCGAAGAGGCGGCGAGAAATCCGCGAAGGCGGTTTCTCGTCTGCCATCAAAGCTATTTGTGACGCTCCTGCACAAATAGCCGTGTGGATAGTAAGCTATCAAGCTTATTATCCGCACTAGTCTCCATTTCTGAGCGACAAATTCATGACCGCTACCGCTATACAGACACAGGCAAAGATAATTGCCGACAAAGCCCAGAGCGCTGTTTTGATTTCAGTCTGCGCTCCCTTTGTCGCATTGATTACATAGGTACTGATTGTATCAAAAACAGCCGGCTTCGTATAGGTACATATAAAATAATCATCCAGTGTCAGTGTCACCGACATCATAAACCCGGAGACAATCCCCGGAACCAGCTGTGGAATAATCACTTTCCAAAGCGCTGTTTTTTCAGTGCATCCCAAATCCAGCGCCGCCTCATAAATCTCGTGATCCATCTGTGCCAGCCGCGGCATGACAGACAGATATACAAAGGGTGTACACAGCGATGTCAGCCCCACAATCATCGGAATATACGTATCTCTGTCAATATGTAAAAATATGATCAAAAGAATGCAGACGGAAAACCCGGTTACCACATCCGCATTGACAACCGGAATCTGGTTCATCAGCTCCAGAACCCGTTTCCTTCCGGAATAAAACGCGCCGATTGCACCGATCGTTCCCAGAAAGGTTGACAAAACAGAAACGGCAAGCGCCAAAAGGATGGTTCCAAAAATCATGTTCAACAGCTCCGGCGTGGTAAACAGCGTCTTATAATTTTGCAGCGTCAGATGGCGGATACTTCCAATCATTGTGGAATCCGTAAAGCTGTATACGCACAAAATCAGAACCGGTGCATACAGAAACAACAGCACCAGGCCAAGAACCGTATTTTTTACTGTTTTTTTTGCCATCGTAAATCACATTCCTTTCTGAAAGCCAGAGACATCAGCCTCTGCTCCCTGTTTGCCTGAAAATTCTCCCGTTACCAGAGAAAAAACAAGAATAATCAGCAGCAGCACCAGAGAAATCAACGAGCCGTTATTCCAGTCATACGTGCTGAAATAACTGCCAATCAGGCTTCCCATAATATAGGTACTGTTATGCAGCATATCCAGCACAACATAATTGGTCATGGCAGGCAGAAAAACCATCATGATTCCGCTGACCACACCGGGCATCGACATCGGAAGCAGGACCTGACGAAATACGCCAAACGGCTTTGTCCCCAGATCCTGCGCCGCCTCAATATAACAGTCATCCAGTTTTGCCAGTGAATTATAAATCGGCAGGATCATAAACGGCAGAAAATCATAAACCATTCCCAGAATCGTATTGAAAAACGGATGGAATGCCAGATTTCCCTCCAGCAGCGTCAGAATTTCTTTTAACGCAGTCATTCGCAGCGTAAAATTAATCCACATCGGCATGACAAATAGCAGCAAAAGCGTACTTCCGCGTTTATAGCCTCCCTTCGCCAGAATAAATGCAACCGGATAGGCAGCAAGCAGGCTGACCGCCGTTGTGGCCAGCGCCACGCCAAAGCTGTATAAAAGCGTCCCGACAGTATCTGCACTCGAAAAGAAGGCGAGCAGATTTTCCAGTGTAAATTCCCCTTCCCCATTTGTGAATGCGTAATACACAATGATGCAGAGCGGCAGGACGACAAATAACAACAGGAAAAAAAGTATGGGATCCCCAGCACACTTCTTGTAAAACGTATTTTTTTCATCGCCCTACCCCCTGATTCTGCTGTTTTGCCCAGACGGATCATGATACATGAAATCCTCCTGGCGGACAATAACGCTGACAAAGTCCCCCACATTCCACAAATATTCATCATCGACAGAATACTCTACCTGATTCCGGCTGACTACGCGGTAATTGTAATGGTCGCCTTTGTAAATGATATCAACAATATGCCCCTGGAAACAGCCGGCCTCCGGATCATCACTCAGCTGTGCCTGCTCCGGCGCAAAAAAGACCTCCAGCTTCCTTCCCTCCGTGAAAACACGCCTGCCCTGCGCATCATACAGTTTCCCATCCTTTTCGGTATATTCCGGGAATACTCTGGAAACAGCGACCGGAATGCTCCCGTCGATCAGGCGCAGGCGCAGCCTGTCATCCAAAATCCCCTCCATGTGATTGACCCGCAAATCGCGCGGCATATTATGGATTCCTTCTGTCTTAAAATCCACCCCGACTTCTGCGCCAACCTGCATGCCAGCGCCCCTCTGCGCAATGATCTCATTTTTCCCGGACTGTACCGTTATATCATAATGTTTTCCCTTAAATACAGACGAGATAACCGTTCCCTTCAGCCTGCCCGCACCTGTCTCATCCAGAACAACAAATTCCGGCCGAATCATCGCATCAATCAATGTTCCGGCCGGATAGGCATCCCGGCAGGGAAACTCTGCCCCGGCAAAGGATACCGTCTGCCCCGTCACCTTTTTCCCATTAAAAATATTACTCTCGCCAATAAAATCCGCGACAAACGCATTGGCAGGAGACTGATAAATTTCCTCCGCTGTCCCCGTCTGCTGCAGGACGCCCTTTGACATGACAACAATTTTGTCCGACATAGTCAGCGCCTCTTCCTGGTCGTGCGTGACAAAGACAAAGGTAATGCCCAGTTCCCTGTGCATGATCTTTAACTCCAGCTGCATCTCCTGGCGCATCTTGTAATCCAGCGCGCCAAGCGGCTCATCCAGCAGAAGGATATCCGGTTCATTCACAATCGCGCGCGCGATTGCAATCCTCTGCTGCTGCCCTCCCGACAGGCTGGATACGGACCGTTTTTCAAATCCCTCCAAATCCACTACTTCCAGAACATGCTTCACCTTTTCCCTGATCAGATCCTTTGGCATTTTTTTCTGGCGGAGGCCGAAAGCAATGTTGTCAAAAATATTTAAATGCGGAAACAGTGCATACTTCTGAAACACGGTATTTACCTGCCGCTCATTCGGAGGCAGCGCACTGATATCCTTTCCGTGAAAAAGGATTTCCCCCTGCGTCGGTTTTTCAAAACCGGCAATCATCCTTAAAATCGTTGTCTTACCACAGCCGGACGGGCCGAGGAAGGTAACAAACTCCCCCTTTTTCACCTCTAAATTAAAATCATAGATAACCGGCTTATTCTTTTCATAACATTTTTTAATATGCTTTAATTCAATAATATTTTCATCCATAAATCCGTCATTCCTTTCGCCCTGCCAGTCTGTAAATAAACCCGGCTGTATTCTTTGCTAAAACACAAATCCGGCAATCAGGTACAACACCGCTGAAACTGCTCCCGCAATCAAAACATACGGCTGTGATGTGCGGTACTGCTCATAGATTTCCACACGGCTTGCACGCGCAGAAATTACGCCGAGATCAGACACCACACAGGCATTTGCGCCAAACAGCCCCGCTGAGATAATCGCGCCCAGGCAAAGCGGAACATTTGCACCAATTCCCGTAAGTACAACTAGCATAACAGGAATTGCAATCTGATACAACGTATAATTTAAACTATATAAATATTCTGAGCAACTGAAAAATACAAAAAAGATAAACGGAAGCAGGCTGACATACGGCACTAAATTACAAACGCTATTAACAAAGCCTTCCATCCCCATGGTATACATAACCTCCTGCATCGTATAGCCGATCATCAGGATAATCACCATGTCTACCATATCGACAAAACCATCTACAACACACTGCACATATTCCCCAATCGTAAAAATCCCCTGCAAAACATATAAAATCCCTGTGACAATCGCTGTAATTCCAAATGCAAGGAAACAGTCAAGATCCGTTGCAATCAGTGCCACCGCAATCGTAAGCATTGGAATCAGAAGATTCCAGACACTGATCTGCTTCTTGCGCGGATCCGTTTCGTCAAAATCCTCTTCCTCCTGCTCGGAACCATCTGTCAGCTCTCCCATCTGGATGCCCTGCTCCGCCAATTCATACGCTTTTTTCATAGGGCCGAGCTTCGGAAACAGGCGGAGGGCAAACAGCAGTGCAATCACACATGCCACAATCGCATAAAACATATACGGAACCGACTGAATAAAAATATGTGTCGCCTCACTCCGGTCCGCAACATTTTCGGCATCTGCGATCTGGAAAATAATAAAATATCCCCATGCCCCAAACGGCAGGATTGCCGAAATACAGATACTAAACGTTCTGATAACATAAGCTAACGCAAGCCTCGGCTTTTTCATCTTATCAACCAGCGGTGAAAACGCAGCTCCGGCGGTCAGTGCGGAAACATAATCATCAATAGACATAATCCCCGAATAAACTGCTGACCCCGTCAGAATCAGCCTTTCATTCATACCAATCTTTGACGTAATAAACTCGGCAAAGGCCTTTGTGCTCCCACTCCGCTTCATGGCTATAATAATTCCCCCGCAGAGGAAAAAGGACATATACATCTCTATGTTTTCTTCATCTGCAAGAACAGCAAGCGAATCATCAAAAAAGCTGCCAACCGCTCCCCATTTATACCACAAAATGTACATGGAAAAAGTTCCCATAAGCAAGCTCTGGATCACATCCTTAGTGACAAGCGCATAAACAAACAGCCCTGCCAGCGGCACCAGAATCCAGATGCTTTCCTTTGCCATGCTGTGGGGTACCAAAAAAAGCACTATGTTAAACACAATCCAAAACGCCCAAAGCTTCACCATTTTCGGTGAAATATTTCTAGGGTTCATATAATGGGCAATCCGGTAAAAAATATTTTTTTCACTCATAGAATCCTTCCTCTCTTTCCCATAATTAATCTGCCATCGCCGGATGGTTCCAGACCTTGAGCTTCTGTCCGATTCCATTTTCAAGCGCTTTGGTGTAGCACTCATATCCCCATGCAACGTCCTCAATCGGCATTCCCTCAATCGCCACTAAAATTACTTCCTCTTCCGATTTCCGGCCAGTCTTTTTGCCGCGAATAATTTCTCCCAGCGTATCAATGCTTTCCCGCTCAATCAAGCCGTCCTCTACCATATAAACAAATTCTTCTCCCATACAGCCTGTCGGCTTCCGGTATCCGTTTTCGTCATAGCCCATCTCATCCTCGATCGCATAGTCCTCATACATTTTGTAATTGTCTACAATCTTACGGATATCCTTAAGCTCTTCTTTATCCATATTGAATACACTGGCGGAAATAATCAGTGCCCCCGGCTTAAACCACTCCTTTTTATAGACAGGCCAGTCACCGAATTTGCAGGATACTGCTTCACTGACAATATCCGAATCCCGGATTGCTTCTTCGAGCGTTTCACAAATCTCTACCTTTTTTAACTGCGGATATTTTTCTTCCACATATTTCTTCATAGACAACGCCGTCGCGGAAACCGGCGAGCTTCCCTTGATCTTAATGGTGTCGATATTGACTGCGTTTGTCATAATTGCCCGCAGACAGGAACGGTTAATCGCTCCCGGCCCAATCAATGCCAGTACCCTGGAATCCTTTCTTGCAAGAAGCTTTGACGCAAGTCCCGGCATTGCCCCGGTTCGCATGGAACTTAAAAGGTTTGCCGACATAAACGCCAGCGGCGCGCCTGTATCCACATCATTCAGCATAGTCATCAGAATGGAGCGCGGAAGGCCTCTGGAACGGTTCTTTCCATTGGAACCATACCATTTTTCCCCTGCCACATGGAATCTTCCGCCAAGATATGCCGGCATTGCAATAAAGCGGCGGTCACGGCTGTCATCTAGCGGAAATCCTTCTATGCTTGATTTCTTAGGGAACTCTAACATCAGCCCATGTGCATTGTGTTCGGGGCCTCCCATCAAAAAATCGCCGTCCTCCAAAAGACCGATTGTCTCTTCCATCACATCAACACAGCGCTTTGCATCTAACACTCCCGCTTCAATCATATCCTCTTCATCCAAATACAGAAAACGCAGTTTCCCGCTTTCTAACATTTTCTGTTTTTCTTCTTCTATTGACATCGCTTTTTCCTCCTTTATAACAGATTATTCGTACCGGTACAGCAAATATTAATGATTCGGTGCACCCGTTTCCCAATACGCTTTACCAGAAAAAAAGAAAGGCGCCCAGACCCGTATTTCTATGGATCAGGACGCCTTTGCCCCAGATTTTATTTACCGCTATTATAGCACACCGGATCATTTCTGTCAGCCATATTTCGTATCTCTTTTTTTGGATTATTGACGGTACAGCTCTTCAAATAAGCTTCTGAAATCCTCTTCGTCCATAAGCACCGGATTGTCAAAGGTTTCGCTGGCAGCTGCCGCCGTGCGGGCTAACCGCTTAAAATCCCCCGGATCTACTACGTCCAAATCAGAAAAATGGGGAATGGATAGCTCATCTGCAAGCTGCTGCATATAATCCACCCCGGCGCCGGCAGCCGCCAATAAATCCATGCCGGAAATGTCTGCCCCGAGCGCCTCTGCAATATCCGCATATTTGCCGGGCGCCCCCGCAATGCTCCGTCTGGACACAGGGGCAAGCATCATGGCATTGGCAACTCCATGCGGAATATCATAAAGCCCGCCAAGCGCCTCCGATATCGAATGAACGCTTGCAACATCCGAATTTCCAAACGCCATGCCCGCCATTGCACTGGCAGCGAGCATCTGGTCAAGCGCTTCCGGGTCGTGCGTCTGAACCGCCTTTTTTAGATTTCCTGCAATCATTCTGACAGACTGGATCGCAAGCCCATCCGTCAGAGGGGAAGATGCCTTACACACATAAGCCTCCACTGCATGCGTCAGCGCATCCATTCCGGTAGAAGAAAGGATGCCGGCCGGCAGCCCGTCAAGCACTTCCGAATCAAGGATCGCTGTCCTGACATTTACCTTTTCCCCCCAGATACAATCCTTTTCCATTGTCTTTGTATTGTTGATTACCGCTTCATGCGTAACCTCACTGCCCGTTCCGCAGGTAGTTGGAATACAGAGCAGCGGTGCAATGTCTTTTTCAAGGTTTCCCTCGTACCAATCCTCACATTTCCCGCCGTTTGTCAGTAAAGCGCCAATCGCCTTTGCCGTGTCCATTGCAGAGCCGCCGCCGATTGCAATCAGGTAATCAATGCCCTGTTCCCCTGCATAAGCAGCGCCCCGTTCAATGTCAGTGTCCCTCGGGTTCGGCACAACATCCGACCATACAAGATAATTCAGTCCCTTTTCATCCATACAGCCCGTAACCTTTCCCACCAGACCGGTATTTACCATGCCCTGATCTGTCACAACCAGACCTTTTTTTCCTAATTGTTCCGCCTCTTCCCCGACACAGGAAAGCATTCCCCTTCCAAAGATCACCTTCGTCGGAGTAAAAAATTCAAATGGATTCATTTTTCCTCACCTTCTATCTCATACTCTTAAAACGGTCATAGCGCAGTGCAGAAATATCAACAACCGTTTCCTCTCCTGCCGCCATCTGCGCCAGCATCAGTCCTACTGACGGCGCTGTTCCAAATCCATGCCCGGTAAATCCGCAGGCAATAATCAGTCCCGGAACCTCATCCACTCTGCTGATGACCGGAACCCCGTCAAAACAGTCATCCAGCCAGCCGCCCCATGTCCTGACAATCTTTGCATCTGCCAGAAGCGGAATATATCCCATGATGGCACGGCAGCCCGCTGACACCGTCAAAGAGTTTGTGCGAAGCTCTGTCGGCTTCATATCTGTCGCTTCCTCCAGACCTGATTCCGAACCGAATACAAACGAGCCATGTTTTGACTGGTGTCCGTAAAAATCCGCATCTGCCGTTCCAAGCATAATATCAAACATATGCGGCTGCATCTCAGTCACAAGCGCTTCCTCAAAATACCGCGTCATCGGAATATCAATTCCAACCGTTCTCGTAATATATCTGCTCTCATAGCCGGCTGCCACAACGACCGTCTCTGCCTCAAAGCACTCTCCTGACTTTAAGAGGACACGGCGCAGCTTCCCTTTGATTTTTTGCAGCTCAACCACCTGTGCATCGGTAAAGAAACGCACGCCCATTTCCACAGAACGCTTGTAATATGCCAGCGTTGTCAGCATGGGATTTGCATGGCCATCCGTCGGGCACCAGCCCGCGCCAATGATCTCCTCTGACAGATACGGGCAAATTTCCCGAACCGTTTTCCCGTCTACAACTTCCATATCCAGTCCCAAAGCGCGTGCATTGGAGGCCAGCTTATTTAACTTTTCCAAATGTGCTTCCGTTTTCCCCAGACGAAGATTTCCTTTCTGGTAATACTCGACATCTATGCCCAGCTCTTCGGAAAGAGTTGGCCACATATTCTGCACGGCATACATTGCATACGGCAGCTCCCGGACGTCACGCCCGGACTGCCGGACACCTCCCCCATTTCTGGATGAGCCCCCGTGCCCAATGCTTTTGTCCGCCTCTAACACAACAACATCACGGATTCCCTGTTTTGCCATGTAGTACGCCGCTGCGCAGCCTACGACACCGCCTCCAATAATAATTACATCTGCTGTCTGCTTCATGAACGCTCACCTCCATCCTCTGCCAGTATCCTCATCTCAATCGGACGCATGGGCGCCCTGGAAACTGCAGGTTCAATCTCAACCGGGCTTACTCCAAGCTCTCTTGCCACAACACTTTTCACAAGCTTCCCACAGGTCTGCCCCTGGCAAAGTCCCATACCGCACCGCAGATATCTGCGGATTTCTTCGATTGTAACCATTCCGGCATGCACGGCCTGACGGATTTCTCCTTTTGTGACCTCTTCGCACCGGCAAAGCAGCATGTCATCATCCGGCGCCGGAACATAAGGTCCAATCTCTTTTAATTTTTCCTGAATATCGATCATAAATTTCCTCCGTTCTCTATGCTGATTACTGTGCTGCACATTTATAAAATCTTGCTTTCATGGTCATGTCAGACGGCACCTTAATCGTCAGCAGATTTGTATGGTCAAACGCTTTTGCCGTCCGGACGCTGACAACCTCGGCATCGCACACAACCTTTCCATCTCTTCCAAGCGCTTTTCCATGATCTCCCGCCTGCGGCAGCGGGAAAAATTCATACGGCATCGTAACCGTTCCAAACCCTGGTTCGCTCTCCTCTTCCACCAGAAAAATCGCCTGGCCGGAGCAGGAAGCCACACACATGCCGCAGCCGATACACTTCTGGTCCGTCTGAACCACCGGCAGAGACGTGATATTGTCCCCAATCGAAATACACCCTTTTGAACAGGCGTCCTGACAAGGATTGCAGGGAATGTTCTGCGTACATTCCATAACCGGATGTATTCCCACCATATGCTTCACACCCGGATAACGCTCGATTTCCTCTTCCGCCACAAAACCTTTTTCTAGCAGATTCATCGAAACCTCAATATTTTCCTCTGTCCGGGTGATAAGCTTGCCGCGGTTTTCCGGTGCAAACATACCTTTGCGCAGACTGCCAAGCGCCGTTTCAAGCTCCGTAATCTTCTGTTCCAGCTGATCTTTGGAAAGATAGCCCAGATAATGGGAGATGGCCGCTCCGGAAATCCGCCCTTCAATCATAGCGGAGCTTGCCTCCTCAATACCGGAAACATCCCCGGCGACAAAAATCCCCGGCACTGACGCAGCCCCAAGCGCATCACAGACAGGAACATATCCGCCCGGTGTGTCCTTCATCTCACAGCCTGCCTGCTTCAAAAGCTGCGACATCGGCGATAAACCGACCGCAAGGCAAATCGTGTCCACATCAAAGTGCTTTTCTGTCCCCGGCTTAACCTTCCAGTCCGGTCCGACTTCCGCAATCGTAACGCCGGTCACACATTCCTCTCCCTCTGCCGCAACAATCGTATGCGACAAATAAAATGGAACTCCGCAGCGCGCTACTTTCGCTGCGTGTACACCATAGCCTCCAATGCGGGGTGCGGCATCTGCCAGCGCCACTACCTCACAGCCTGCCTGCAGCAGCTGAAAGCTGACAACCAGACCGACATTGCCTGTGCCAAGCATCAAAACCCGGTTGCCTGCCTTGATATGATGCAGATTCATCATTGTCTGTGCAGCTCCGGCTCCGATCACGCCCGGCAGCGTCCAGCCCGGAAAGGTCATCATATTTTCACTTGCACCGGTGGCAACCAGTATGCTGTCGCCTTTTACGTGCTTTACTTCATCCCCAATCCGCACAGTAAGCTCTTTTTCCTGATATAAACCAATGACTGTCGCATTTAAGACTACCTTTACTCCATATTCCTCTGCTTCCTTCAATAGCTCTTCGCCAATCCGGTAGCCGCGGATTTTCGCTTTATGCTCTTTTGAACCAAAAAATTTATGTATCTGTTTAAAGAGCTGTCCTCCCGGCCTTGCATTTTCATCAAACACAACCGGATGCAGTCCGTTTTTTGCAACTTCAATCGCTGCAGATAAGCCCGCCGGACCCGCCCCAACGACCAATAAATCATATCTTTCTGTCATAACAATCCATTCCTTTCTATCAATCGGATATTGCTTCTACATTTTTTGCAGAAGCGCCATACTGCGTTTCTACTTTCATCCCCTCTGCCAAAGGAGTAATGCATGTTCTCACATTTGGTTTTCCGTCAACCACCATTACACAGTCCGTACATCTGCCAATCGCACAAAATATGCCTCTTGGCTCATGTTTCTTTTTCGTATAACGGTGCGCCATAACGCCTGCTGCCTTCAGCGCCACTGCAATCGGCTCGCCTTCAAATCCTTCCATCAGCTTTCCATTATATGTAAAGCTGACAAGCTTTCTCTCCGGTGACGCGCCAAGAATCGGATGATTTTCAATTCTGTCCATATGATTTCCTCCCTTTAAACAATAAAAGCCCATTCCGTACGGCTTTGTACGACCATGGGCTTTTTTTCTTTACACTTACTCTAATCTCTGGCATTATACCAATGTCAATACCAAAAAAAATTTTTTATTGGCATCAGATACGGTATCTTTTTTTTCGCAAAAAAGCTTCTTAACATCTGTATATCAGCGTTTTTTTAATCGGCTGCGCCGCAAGCGGCACAAAAACGCAAAAGCCATTGTATCCGTTTCAAAACCATAGTATAATACCAGTGTACAACATGGAGGAAATTACAATGAAAGAAAAAAACTCTTTTTATATCGGTGAACTTTCTGACTTATTTAATATCAGCGTGGATTCCATTCGCTATTATGAAAAAATAGATCTGATCCACCCGCATAGGAATGAACAAAACGGCTACCGGGAATACTCTCTTGACGATATCCAGACACTTGTCATTATCCGGGAGCTGCTTAATCTCGGCTTTCACAGCGAACAAATCCGGGAGTTTGTCATGCAGCGAACCGTTGATAATACCGTAAAACTGCTCGAAGAGGAATTAAATACCATAAACGAAGCAATCCTTTCGCTCTATGAGAAAAAAAATACCATCCA
Organism: Clostridiaceae bacterium; assembly: GCA_021200535.1. Classification (GTDB taxonomy): domain Bacteria; phylum Bacillota; class Clostridia; order Lachnospirales; family Lachnospiraceae; genus Butyribacter. The sequence goes on from JAJQGL010000094.1 coordinate 25,031, forward strand.
AAGCCGGCTGCGTGCCATACGAAGCGCACTTTCCGAAAAGGAATATGAGAAAATAGAGCTTCGGGAATATCCAAAACGCCCGTGCGTCATGATTGCTGAGGACAACCTTCCCGACGACTATGTTGATTATTATACCGTAAAATTCATGAAGCAAAGCCGGCACCAGATCAATATTATCGGTTTTTGCGACTGCTATACCTTAGATCTGGAAGGCTCAAACCCTGCCTCCGCCTTTTATCGGACAAAAAATGTTTTCTTTCTTGCCGATATGCTTTCAAATGAGAGCAATTATTTTCTTCCTGCCGGAAAATATCTGTGCATTACATACCGCGGCAGCCTTGTAAAGACAAAACAGCTGCTTCCTAAATTATTTTCTTATGCCAAAAAGCATAACCTTTCCATAAATGGCGACCCCATCGAAATGTGCCATATTGACAGCTACGAGACTTCTGTTACAGACGAATTTTATATTGAGCTGGAGCTTCCTGTCCGGTAGAAGATTCCTCATATGATCGGTTGAAAAAACTTCTATTTTATGATATATTTCCATATGTTGGAAATTTTTTCAGGATTTTATAAAATTTTTGATTAGGAGTTTTTACAAGGCGGGGACTAACTTTATGGTACGCACATATATTGAGCAAAATGTATTTGATGCCTTGCAGGAAAGGCTACAGTTTATTTTTAAAGAATTTGACAATATCTATGTTTCATTTTCCGGAGGCAAAGACAGCGGTCTGCTGTTAAACCTGCTTCTGGATTATCGCAGCCGCTTTGCGCCAAACAAAACAATCGGTGTTTTCCATCAGGATTTTGAAGCACAGTATACCGTGACAACGGAATATATTGAACGGACTTTCAAACGGCTGGAGCAGGAAAGCAACGTGGAACTTTACTGGTGCTGTCTCCCTATGGCGACACGCACTGCACTCAGCAGCTACGAGATGTTTTGGTATCCCTGGGATGACAAAAAACAGGATGCCTGGTGCCGTCCGATGCCAAAACACGATTACATCATCAATCTGGAACACAATCCGATGACTACTTATAAATACCGGATGCATCAGGAAGATCTTGCAAAACAATTCAGCAGATGGTACAAGCTTTCCCATGATAACAAAAAAACAGTCTGCCTCCTTGGAATCCGCGCCGACGAATCGCTGCAGCGTTACAGCGGCTTTTTAAATAAAAAATACGGTTACAAGGGAACCTGCTGGATCAGCCAGCAATTTAAAGACGTCTGGTGTGCTTCACCGATGTATGACTGGACTACCGAAGATGTCTGGCATGCAAATTACCAGTTTTGCTACGATTATAACCGTCTCTACGATCTGTATTATATGGCAGGGCTGAATGTCTCACAAATGCGTGTGGCATCTCCATTTAACGATTATTCCAAAGACAGCCTGAATCTATACCGTGTCATTGACCCCGAAATCTGGGTAAAGCTGGTTGGCAGGGTACAGGGCGCCAATTTTGCCTGTATCTACGGACGTACAAAAGCAATGGGATACCGCAATGTCACCCTGCCGGAAGGGCACACATGGCAATCCTATACAAAATTTCTTTTGGATACTCTCCCTGTGCGTCTGAAAAACAACTATATCAGAAAATTCAATACCTCCATCAAATTCTGGCATACAACCGGCGGCGGATTAGACGAAGATACTATCCAGGAGCTTCTGGCACACGGCTATAAAATCAAACGCAATGGCGTTTCGAACTATACCTTAAACAAAAAATCACGGATTATTTTTTTGGAAAAAATTCCGGATGACACGGACGATATCAAGTCTACCAAAGATATTCCAAGCTGGAAACGAATGTGCTTCTGCATTTTAAAAAATGACCACGTATGCCGTTTTATGGGATTTGGACTAAACAGAGAACAGCGGCGGCAGGTTGATGTAATCAAAGCAAAATACAAAAACATTGAAGAAATTGGCTGAACGCAGAAAAAGGGGAACGAGGTACTCACATGAAAAAAACATATCAAAGCCCGGTTTACAACGTAATATCTGTACCGATAGAAAAAATAACACCCAATTCTTACAATCCGAATGCGGTTGCGCCGCCTGAAATGAAGCTTCTTTATGAAAGCATCAAAGAGGACGGCTACACAATGCCCATCGTATGCTACTATTCCAAAGAAGAGGACAATTATATCATTGTGGATGGTTTCCACCGCTACCGTATTATGCTGGACTATGAAGATATCTACGAAAGAGAACACGGAATGCTTCCGGTATCCGTAATCGACAAACCCATCGACCACCGGATGGCGAGTACCATACGCCACAACCGCGCAAGAGGAAGCCATAGCGTTGATTTGATGAGCAATATCATACAGGAGCTTCATGAAATCGGACGGTCCGATGCCTGGATCAGCAAACACCTGGGCATGGACCGTGACGAAATCCTTCGCTTAAAGCAGATCACCGGTCTTGCCGCCCTGTTTAAGGATGTAAATTTCGGAAATGCATGGCAGCCGGAAAATGAAGAGGATGATCTTTAAGCTGTACTCCCGCAGCGCCTGCCAAAACACTAAGGCAGCAAATAACCAATTCACGATTCTGCAAGCGCATTGTACTCCTGCCTGGTAAAACGATGGTACGTGGCAAATGACTCGTCCATCTCCACACAATACACATATGGGTCAATCCTTTGGTCGTCAAAATAAAAAACATGTCCCAGCCCATGGCATACCATCTGTTCGTAATGATAATTTTTATCAAACCCGGCAAAGCACTCCTGAATCCGTTCCAGGGTGCATGGCTTTTTCATAATCGTATCTATAAACTGCAGAAAAAACGCAGATGCCTCAACATGCTGATGGATATATTCGCAGCCCTTTTCCGAAATTTCCAGACAACAGCGGCCGCCGTCAAATGATACCGCAATTTCTCCCAGCCTTGGAGAAACCGTGTCACGAAACTGCTGCAAAGCAGCAGACAGTTCCTTCTGGCTGGTATTTTTCGGCAGCTCCAACAGTTCCGCAATGGAGCTGTTTGGATAGTATAATCTCATACTTTCTCTCTGATAGCCTATTTTGATCTGCCATTCCTTAACCGTGTCAAGAATATGCCTTTCTAATGCCTGTTCTTTCATAGTAATCCTCATTTCTTCATACGCTCTCTGCGCATAACGGGTTTATGCCTGCGCTGACTCTGATTTTACAATATATCTTTCCTTCGTGCAAATATTTATCCTGACCGAAAATACAATCTGTTACCGGGCATGGTTTTCTTTCTCATGAAGATATTTTTCTTTTGTCGCCAGACCGCCGCGGATATGGCGCTCTGATTTATTCACATCCAACACCTTCCTTGCCCTGGCAGCCAGACTAGGATTAATACTTTGCAGCCGTTCCGTAACATCTTTGTGTATGGTTCTATCCAATTAGAACGATTTTATCCCATTCGGACAAACCGGTTCAAACAACCGGAAATAAATATCCACATTGCCCTCTCTGTCTACTTCTATGTAGTCGATCAATTTTTTAAGCTGTGCATTATTCAGATCACGGACGGGCATTTCAAATGTCCGGAATGTCTGCTCCATAACCCATTGTATATCCTTTCCGCGGCTGCTGTCAAAAGCAATCAGCTTTAACTGATTCTCAAGCTGTTTCTGTTGTGCTAATAATCCATCTATATTTTTATGCAGCTCTTCTTTTGTAATAAGGTCGTCTGCATACATCTCAGCATATTTTTTTCTTTTTTTCCGGCATTTTTGTAAGTCCCTGTTTAAGCCTCTTTCCCTCTCCCTGTTTTCATCCTGCGATTTGTATTTTCGGACAAACTCGTTTGCTATCTTTTGCATAAGCTTATCTTTGTCCTTTATCTGCTGCGAAAAATATTTTTCCAGGGCCTGCAGCATTTCTTCCTCGTCTATCGTAACCGCATTGGAACAGCTGTCCGCACCCCGCCCATTCCTTCCCGAACATACCCAGCGAATATACGTATTTTTATAAGTGCGCACGCTTCTTCGGTAAGACCAGCCGCATTCTTTGCATTTAATCAGCGTAGAAAACAAATGCTTATTGCTCTGGCGTTCATGCTTTAAATGAAATGCCCTGTGCCGGTCCTGCATGATCTTCTGTACAATTTTAAACTGCTCTGGTTCAATAATTTTCAAATCCTCCCGCTCTGTCACAATCCAGTCCTTTTCTTCCTTTTTCTCCCTTGTCCCTGTTAAAAAATCTTTTACCTCCTGTTTGCCATTTACAATCTTGCCAATATATAATTCATTTGTAAGAATCCGGCAAATACCGTTTTGGGAAAAATTGCAATTCCTTTTTGTTTTTATCCCTCTCTCATTGAGCATATTGGCAATTTTTGCCGCGCCAAAACCATCCTCTGTATACCATTGGTATATCTGACGGACTACAAGCGCCTCTTCCCTGTTGATATTTAAGTTGAAATAATCCCCGCATACCTTGTCGTAACCATATACGAGATTGGGCACACGCCCCTTTTCGGCATTTGCCTTTTTCCCAAACTTCACCCTCTTGGACATATTGGCACTTTCTTCCTGTGCCAATGCGCCAAATACCGTCAGCACAAACTCCGACTGGCCCAGCACCGTCATGTTGGCGGTAAGAAATGTAGTCTCTATATTCAGGGCTTTTAGCTGCCGTACGCTTTGAAGTAAATCTACTGTATTTCTTGCAAACCGGCTAATATCTTTTACCACTACCATATCAAACCATCCCTTTTTGGCGTCCTGCAGCAGCTGTAAAAATTGTTTCCTGTTTTTCGTTTTTGTTCCAGATATTCCCTCATCCGCATATACACAAACTAATGTATCATGATTTTTTTTTGCATACTCCAAAAAAAATTCTTTCTGCGTCTGTAAACTATTTAACTGGTCCTCCTTATCGGTTGAAACCCTGCAATATGCCACAATATTCATTTGCCCTGCCGCCCCTCTTTCCTAATCTGCTTTCCTTTGCATCTTCCTGCCCTTTCACTCCTGATCTGCTTTCCTTTGCACCTTTCTGTTGCCTTCCTCACAAATCGCATCCTGCAATTTCCCTATGCCATACTCTACCAGTATCTTTTCCATCCTCTTTTCCATAATTCCAACAGGATTTGGATTGTGAAAGTGAAAATGCAGTTGTCTTTTTTCTGTTTCCATATGCCCATTCTTTCTGACTTAACCTCATACCGCGCCCGCAGGAGGCGGCTGGTACTAGTGTTAAATCGAATAAATTCGATTGACGTTGGCGAAGCCTGCGGCACCAACTCACAGTGTGAAAGTCTTTAACCTGCACACTTTAATCCATTTGTATGAAAAAAAAGGACAGGTTATGATAGGAATCACAGACAGAAGCGCTAATTTTTACTTGAATCTTAAACCGAAAAAGAATATAGTATAACCATGCTATATTCTGTCAACACAAGGAGGCAAAAAATGATACGATCGAGAAATCCCATAAAGCAGGGATTGAACATTATTATCGTAGGCTGCGGCAAGGTGGGGGCTACCCTGATCGAGCAGTTGAGCAGGGAAGGGCACGACATCACCATCATTGACAAAAACGCGGGGAAAATACAGGAAATCACAAACCTCTATGATATTATGGGGCTGGTTGGAAACGGAGCCAGCTATAGCGTCCAGATGGATGCGGGTATCGAAGAAACGGATTTGATCATTGCCGTAACCGAATCAGATGAATTGAATCTGCTGTGCTGTACAGTGGCAAAACAAGTCGCTAACTGTGCTGCCATCGCAAGGGTCCGAAATCCTGATTACAGCAAGGAAGCCAATTATCTGCAGGAGAAGCTCGGACTTGCTATGATCATCAACCCGGAGCTGGAGGCCGCCAAGGAGATTGCCCGAATCCTGTATCTTCCGACGGCGCTTGAAGTCAATTCTTTTGCCCATGGACAGGCGGAGCTGATTAAATTTAAAATTCCGGAGGGCAGCGCCCTTGACGGCATAACCATTTCTTACTTTGGAAAAAATCTCTCTTCCAACGTATTGATTTGCGCCATCGAAAGAGAAGATCAGGTATATATACCAGATGGTGATTTCTTATTACTGCATGGCGATGTCATTTCCTTTGTCTGCTCTAAGAAAAACGCAAAGGTATTTCTGGAGGACATGGGATTTAAGACAACACAGGTAAAAAACACAATGATCATCGGCGGAAGCCGGGCTGCCTATTATCTTGCCGTCCAGCTGCTCCATATGGGTATCTCCGTTAAAATTATTGAAAGCAGCCGGGAGCGCTGCGAAGAGCTGAGCGTCCTTCTTCCAAAGGCAATTATTATCAACGGCGACGGAACAGATGAAGAGCTTTTAAAGGAGGAGGACATTGAATACACGGAATCCTTTGTTCCCCTGACCGGCATTGATGAAGAAAACATCCTTCTGACCCTCCATGCCAGACAGGTATCCAACGCGAAGGTAATAACCAAGATCAACCGTATCAATTTTAAAAACGTGATCAGCCATCTTGACCTTGGAAGCGTGGTATATCCGCGTTACATTACTTCAGAAGCCATCATCGCCTATGTACGTGCCAAAAAGGACTCGATGAACAGCAATATAGAAACCTTGTACCATATGTTTGACCACCGTGTGGAAGCCATTGAATTTCGCGTGGATGAGACCTCTGAGGTGACAGATACCCCTCTTAAGGATTTATCTTTAAAAAAGCATCTGCTCATCTGCTTTATTAACAGAAACGGCTCCATCCTGATTCCAAGCGGTCAGGATTGCATTCAGGTAGGCGATACCGTCATGCTCGTTACAACACACAGCGGTTTTAATGATATTCAGGATATATTAAGATAAAATGCGGTTTGTGCCTGCATCCAATATGCAGGCCTGCGCAGGAATGAGGAATTGTATGAATAATTCGATTGTACGTTTTATTTTAGGACATGTTTTATTGATAGAAGCGGCTTTTTTGCTTCTTCCCTGTCTGATTGCCGCCATCTACGGGGAAAATGAGGGCCTGTGGTATCTGCTGACGGCCGCTCTCTGCGGATTACTGGGTTTTCTTATGATTTTGCGAAAACCGAAAAACAACATATTTTACCTGAAAGAGGGCTGTGTTGCCACGGCGCTTAGCTGGATCTTTCTGAGTTTTTTTGGCGCCCTTCCTTTTTTGTTTAGCGGAGAAATTCCTTCTTTTACGGATGCTCTTTTTGAAACCATTTCCGGTTTTACCACCACCGGCGCCAGCATCCTAAGCGATGTGGAAGCACTTTCCCACTGCTCCTTATTCTGGCGCAGCTTTACCCATTGGATCGGTGGCATGGGCGTTCTGGTGTTCCTCCTTGCCATCATTCCGCTCAGCGGCGGCTCCAATATTAATCTGATGCGGGCAGAAAGCCCCGGCCCCTCTGTCGGAAAATTAGTCCCTAAGGTAAAATATACCGCCCGGATTTTATATCTGATTTATTTGGGCATGACCATAGTTGAAATCCTTTTACTGCTGATTGGCAAAATGCCTCTGTTTGATGCGCTGACCATCAGCTTTGGTACTGCCGGAACGGGAGGATTTAGCATAAAAAATGACAGTATGATGAGCTACTCCCCTTATTTACAGTGGGTCGTAACTATTTTTATGATTCTGTTTGGTATAAATTTCAACGCCTACTATCTTATCCTGTATAAAAATATAAAAAAAGCATTCGGCATGGAAGAGGTAAGATGTTATATTGCGATTATCCTTGTTGCCATTGGTATTATCTTTTTTCATATTTTACCAATGTCATCCGGAACGTTCGATGCCCTGACAAAGTCTGCCTTTCAGGTAGGCTCCATCATCACAACAACCGGTTATGCCACGGCAGACTTTGACCTCTGGCCCCAGACGTGCAGGACCGTTCTTGTACTACTGATGTTTATTGGCGCCTGCGCCGGAAGCACCGGCGGCGGCATCAAGGTTTCCCGCATTGTCGTGCTCATGAAAAGTGTAATAAAAGAATTAAATTCTTATATCCACCCAAAAAGCATCAAAAAAATCAATTTAGATAAAAAACCCATCGAGCATGAAGTAGTCCGTTCGATCAATGTCTTTTTTATCACTTTTATGCTGCTTTTTTCCACTTCTGTTCTTATCGTTTCTTTCGAAGGACAGGATTTAGTCACCACGTTTACAGCCGTAATTGCTGCGTTTAATAATATAGGCCCCGGGCTCGCCAAGGTAGGCCCAACCCAAAATTTCGGATTTTTAACGCCGCTGACGAAATATGTCCTGATGTTTGATATGCTCGCCGGCAGACTGGAGCTGTTTCCGCTGTTGATTCTATTCCACCCGGCGATCTGGAAGGATCTGCTTACCCAGAAAATGGGCAGAAAAAGCCGTAATAAATCTTCATAAATACGCCCTTTTTTCGATTCTAGTGCAGCATTTTACCGGCCTGACCGTTCTGTTTTGTTCCATCCATATGTACCGTACTCTTACTAATGCCCAGCTCTTTTGCCGCCTGCCTGACCGTCGCATTCTGTTCCACAATGTATCTGGCAGCTTCCACCGCTCTCTCTTCAATATACTCCTTCAATCCCATTCCCCCTAAGACGACTTGTTTATTTTATAGTATGACTGGGGTTACAAACTTATTCATCTGATCAAAAATTCAGCCTGCAAAGTCCGTTCTCCCAGTCAATGTACAAAAAATTACAGCATTTTGACCAATCAAAACACAATATCGTTGACTTTTTTGTGCAAAAAGCTATAATTAATATTATAGAACTATATTTCCGGTGTCGCTCTGACACCATTTTTTCAGGAAAGGAGAATTGAAATGAAAAAATTAACAAAGAAAATCGTCGCACTTGCCCTGGCTGTCACTACCATTGCCAGCGGAATTGCTATCTCTCCGGCGCAGAAAGCCAACGCGGCAGCAAAGAGCTATAATTGCTATCTGATGTTTGCCAGCAGCGACTGGAAGTGCGTCAACATGAAAGAAAATGTTGCAAACACCAGCATCAAAAACAAAAAAGGAAAACAAAAGGTTACCGTTACCCTGACAAGGGCAAAAGCACAGGGCGACGGCAGTGCAAAAGCAACTGCAGCAAAGGATGCTACTGTATTCTGTGTCGATATCAAAGAAATTCTGAAAGACCATAAGGTCAAAAACCTGAAAATCTCCGGTGTCACCGTAAAATGCGACGGCAAAAAGGTAAAAATCAAACAGAGCAAGCTGATTCAGGGACAATTAGAGCCAAAGGAAAACGAAGATCCGAACAAATACCGTCTGGAAATATACAATGTATACGGAAAAGGAACAAAATCTGACCCTCCTGCCAAGGCAACTGCATTTAAGTGGTCAAAGAGCATTTCTGTCTCTTTCACATTAAACATTAAGAAATAACAAAAGGCAGTCTACTATTTTATACGATTTTCGATAAAAAACAAATACAGAATTTTATGCCATACATGCTAAGAATCCCCGGTGCAAAGCACCGGGGATTCTTTTCGTAAACCTTCTCCAAAAAAGGGGAATAACCTTCCTTACTCTGTCAGACGATGCAGGTTTGCCTGTACATCATCTGCAGAAGTCAAAATCATATCTGCAGATGCCGATATTTCCTCTGTTACCGCTGCAAGATTCTGTGTCTTTCCGTTCACCTCTGAAATCGTCTGTAAAAGCTGCTGGGTATCTTTCAGTATTTTCTCAATCGAATTCATAACCTTTTCCTGCGTCTCACTGCTCTTGGATGCCGTCGCTCTTGAATTTGAGGCAAGATGGTTTATCTCATCTGCCACCACAGCAAAGCCCTTTCCTGCCTCCCCTGCACGTGCCGCCTCAATCGAGGCATTCAGTGCCAAAAGATTTGTCTGCGACGCGATAGAAACTACCTCGGCATTATTTGCAGTCAGCTCACGTATAAAATCATTAATCACATTCATTGAGTCGTTTAACTGACGGCAAAATGCAGAGATATCGGCCATATTGTTTGAAATCTCTGTACATTCCTCTGCACTGCTGTTATTGCCTGCTGCCAGCTCATCTACGGCTGTATGTACAGCGTCAAACTGCTGGTTAATCTCCCCAACGGTTTGTATAATCCTCTGTTTCTGCTCTTCCACAATATTCTTTTCATCCGCTACCTCTCTGGCAAGATTAACGGCACGATTTTTCTCTTCCTCCACCTGATTTTTAATATAATGGATGCAATTCTTTTTGTAATTAAAGCCATTGTGAATCGCAACCGCCATTTCTTCACAGGTCTGGTATCCACAGCAGGAACAGTTAATTTTGCGGGATTCCGGCGTCGTTTTATTCATATCCATATAGATCGCTTCTAACTCATCCCGGCTCGGATAAGCTGCTGCCGCTTCCTTTGACCGATCCGTATAGGTACACAGATAATCCTCCAGCCGCAGTCCGGCGAACTGTTTATTGAGCTGTTTTAACCTTTGCTCCGGTTTTAATTTTCTGGACCAGGTATGACGCGTCTTGTTATTTTTACTCTGCTGCCGGATTTTCATCATTTCCATCAGCACATCATCTGTCCTGTTTTTCTGCGGCTCCGTTCCTGTTCCATACAGACATCCCTGTGCACAGTTAAGCGCATCAATAAACAGATAATTATTCTGTGTTTTTGCAATCTGGTCTTTATTTTCTTCAAACCAGTGATACATATGATTTTCACCCTCGATCTGACGGATGAACGCATCCTCACCCAGAAACCAGAATACATTTTCCTTTAACCCGCCCGGTGTCGGATAAACAGATCCCAATCCATATTCAATCTCATCCTTACACGCAGGCCCGGAAATATGATGCTCCCTGACATACTGCATCAAATGATCAAACGTAACATTGTAGCTGATCATCCCCTTGCCCCGCTCAGATTCCATTTCCAGTTTTTTGGCAATGCATGGGCTGATAAAAGCCAGCTTATCCGTAATACCGAGCGTTTTCCTGCAGTAAATGGCAGCGCACATCATTGGGCTCTGCACCGGGAAAAGCTTTGGAATAAGCTCCGGCATATACTGCTCAATATAACGGACAACCGCTGGGCATGGCTGCGAAATGCCCCCTGTAAAATGATTCTGTTTCACGTAATTCAGATACCCCCATGTCGTGATATCTGCGCCAAACGATACGCTGATCATGCGATTTACACCCAGCTTTTTCAAACCGCCTAAAACACTTTCATACTCTCTCGGATAATTTGCCAAAAATGCCGGTGCAATCAGAATGGAAACCCGTTCTCCCTTCTGCAGCGCTTCAAAAAATGCCTCTGTATCATCCGCGAACTGCCTTGCATTATGCTCGCACGCATCAAAACAGGCTCCGCACGCAATACATTTGCTTCCGTCTACCTGAATAATATTTTTCCCCTCTGTACTCTCTTCCGCAATCATGGCACCCAAACAGCTGCATACGCCAATACACTTGTTACAGCCAACACATTTGTCGTTTGTTTGTACCAATCCAATTACCTTTTTCTCCATTGATGCCCTCCTTGATGTTGCACTATTTTCTTGTCGTATCCTGTTAATATGTGTTTTTGTGACATGTGTTTGTTTTATTATAGCACATTATCCTGTTTGTTGTGATATTTTAGCAAAAAATCATAATTATAAAATAATTTTATATATTTTTTACATTTTTTCTCTCCTTTTTTGTTCATTTTCGGCAAAATGTACAAAATTCTCACAGATATACAGGAAAACCATATTACTTTCTGTCCTTCTATGGAAATGCCAAAGGCTGTCTATCAAAAAACCAGATTAATCTCATTCCGGAGCGTTTTACGCAATGGAATGCCATCGTATTAACACTTTTCTATTTCCTGCGCATATTTTTCACAGAAATGCCAACAATACTTTTGTTACTTGAAAACGGTTGTCAGGTTTGACAGCGTCATCAATGTGTATACACATATTGTGTATACTCACAGTGCGTATACACAGAAATGGAGATTTCTATGAAAGAAAAAGATTATTTGAACAATGTATCCAGAAACAGCAGTAAAAATGACAGTTCGAATTCCTCTAACTGCCATAACTCTTCTAACCAGAGCTCCAATTCCTCTAATAACTCTTCTAATAAGAGCTCAAACAACACAAACTCTTCAAATAAGAGTTCCAATTCCTCTAACGAGAGCAATTCTTCAAACTGCCGCTAAGCCCAGCGGCAAAACAGCAGTAAACCGTTAGAAGGGTCTGCCGGGAAAAAAATTTTTTCTTCATATTTTCTTTCCCGGCTCCGTACATATGAAACAGAAGCCCATGAAACGCGGAGGTTCTTATGCAATTCCGTATTATATCCTGTGAAATGCTTGAGCAGTACTTAAAACGCAAAGATATTTTTTTAATTGACCTTCGGGAGAAAGAAGATTATGAAAAAGAACATATTGCAAACGCAGTCTGGGCAGACTGGGAAACCCTGGAGGAAAACATTGCCCCCATGCTGTCAGCGCTTCCGTATACGCCGGCATGGATTATTCTTTACTGCAGGCATGGCAGCACAAGCCTTGTCGCCGCCAGAGATCTTGCCAGGCTTGGATATCCCATGATCAGCTTAAATGGCGGCTACGCATATTGGAAAAAACACCAGAATATGGTAAAATAGCCCATGTATTTAACGGCCATGTGCAATACGCCGTTAAAATAAATACAGAAAGAGGTTATGGAATGGATTTGACAAAAAGCATTTCTGATGTTTTGACAATCATTGACGACATTGTATGGGGTCCAATTATGCTGGCCCTGCTGGTTGGTACCGGAATATTTCTTACAATCCGCACAAAAGCACTATGCTGGCGCAATCTGCCCTACGCGCTGAAAAGTGTATTAAGCAGGGAGGCCAGGCAGAAAAAAGGAAATGGCGATGTTTCTCCGTTCTCCGCTTTGACGACCGCGCTTGCTGCCACCATTGGCACCGGCAATATTGTCGGCGTTGCAACCGCAATGATCTCCGGCGGCCCGGGCGCACTGGTCTGGATGTGGATTTCAGCTGCCTTTGGCCTGACGTCAAAGTTCAGCGAATGTATGCTTGCAATCAAATACCGCGAGGTCAACGAAAAAGGGGAAATGTCAGGCGGCCCCATGTACACAATGAAAAAAGCATTCAGGCAGAAAAAAGCCGGCATGGTGCTTGGCTGGCTGTTCGCATTTTTCGCAGTGCTTGCCTCCTTTGGCATTGGCAATCTGACACAATCCAATTCCATTTCCAGCGCACTAAACGACACATTCCAAATCCCTACATATATCACCGGCATTGTAATTACCATTTTAGCGCTTCTGATCATCCTGGGCGGAATCAAATCAATCTCAAAGGTTTCTCAGGTTGTTGTGCCGCTGATGGCTGTTTTTTATATTATCTGTGCCCTGATCGTAATTTTGGGCAACCTGGCTAATGTACCTGCCGGCATTGCCATGATTTTCAAAATGGCATTTTCCCCGGATGCAATAGGCGGCGGCCTGTGCGGTTCCATTGTGGCATCCATGACACAGGCCATCCGCTTTGGCGTGGCAAGGGGTGTATTTTCAAACGAAGCCGGCATGGGCTCCGCTGCAATCACAGCCGCTGCTGCCACAACAGACGATCCAGTGCGTCAGGGGTATATCAACATGACCGGAACCTTCTGGGATACTATTGTCGTCTGCTCCATTACCGGATTATGCATTGCCAGTTCCGGCGTACTTGGAAACTCCGAGCTGACAGCACAGGGAAGCTACCTGGTTCAGGACGGCCAGCTGACAGTGTCTGCACAGGATTTGGACACGCAGGAGACAACGGTCACGCGATACAGCCTGTCAAACAGCGAAGGCGTTCTGACACTGCAGCAGGAGGGAAAAGAGACTGCGATCACACTAACGCAGCAATCCAGTGAAGATGAGAATCCCACTTTATCCGATATGGAGACATTTCTCGCCGGCAGCTGGGAAGATAACTCCGGAAATATTTATTCTTTTGGAAGCGACGGCACTTACCAGTATAAAACACTTCTGACCGGAGCTTCGCTGACCATCGCAGCGTTTGAGACCATTCTCGGCGGCGCCGGAGGTTTTATTGTTTCCATTGGAATTACACTGTTCGCTTTTTCCACCATCCTTGGCTGGGAATACCACGGAGAAAAGGCATTTGAATATCTGCTTCAGACACATAAATACAACATAATATACCGGGTTGCGTTCTCTCTCCTGGTATATATCGGCGCTACCACAACGCTGCAGATTGCATGGACTTTCTCCGATATTGCCAACGCATTAATGGCAATCCCGAACCTAATCTGTCTCCTGGTACTGAGCGGCACAATCAAAAAGGAAATGCTGCGCTTTCAGGAAGTGATCCGAAAAGAAAACGCTGCACCGGAAAGAAACAAATAATTCTTTTCTTTCCGGTGCAGCGCTTCGGCTGCCCCTTTTTATTCTTCCTTTTCCAGAAGCTCCCGCAGCTCGTCATTGCTTTTCGTAATGTATTTTGCTATCACCTTTGCGGTTTTCATTGTATTTTCATTGATGGACGTCTCAAGCTTTAACAGGCTTTCCGGCGTAATGCCGCCCGGTTTCGATTCTCCTGCCTGTGCCATTGCCGCAAGCTGACTGCGCAGCGCTTCGATTGACTCGGTAACTGCATTCAGATCATTTTGCAGCAAAGAAACGCCCTCCGGCACAGAGGCCATTTCCGCGCGCAGTGCATTTACGCCTTCCGGCACCACGGACAATTCCTCACGCAGCGCATTCATATCCTCCGGCATAGCGGACAGCTCCTCACGCAGCGCATTCACACCCTCCGGTACACCGGACAGCTCCTCACGCAGCGCATTCACGCCCTCCGGTACCACGGACAATTCCTCACGCAGTGCATTCATATCCTCCGGCACACCGCCTACCGTCTGCCGGACAGCCGATAAATTATCCTGCAGTGCGCTCATCTGTTCCGGTATTGCTGTGATCTGCTCCTGCATGGCCTGCATCTGCTCCGGTACAATCGACATATCTTCACGCAGTGCATTTACGCTTTCTGTCTGAAGCTTACTGTGAATGGATTCTTTTTTATCAGACTGCATGGTACAGATTTCCTTGTAAACTGCCTTTTGAAACTGCAGCAGCTCATTGATAACACTATATATTTTCTGTTTGAAATCATCCTGTGCCTGATTCGCCGCAAGCTTCGCTTTTTCTGTTTTTTCCTTTTCGGCAGCTGCCATGGAAACAACCCCATCAATTACAAAATATACTGCCGTCAAAACCACCGCTGCCAAAAGCACGCTCAAAAACACTCCGGTAACCGTTTGCGACATTGTTTCGTGAAAGATAATTTCCGCCAAAAATCCAGCAACGGCAACCATCGCTGACAATATTGTTGTTTTCTTTAGTTCCATGACTGCCTCCGCTTCTATAACGATGAACTGTTCAGATACTCTTGCTGATATGGGGTAAGTGTATCAATTTCCTTCCCCAGGAAATGCAGCTTGCGTTTCGCAACCTCCAAATCAACTTCCCGCGGCACATCAATCAGTTTTTCCAGCGAATCCTTTTCATGCTCGACCAGATATTTCGCACTCAATGCCTGAATCGCAAAGCTCATGTCCATAATCTCTGCAGGATGTCCGTCGCCTGCCGCAAGATTGACAAGACGCCCCTCTGCAAGGACATAAATCCATGTGCCGGACTGCAGACGGTAGCCCATGATATTATTCCTCATCTCACTCGTCTCAACTGCAATTTCACGCAGGCGCTTCATATCAATTTCCACATCAAAGTGCCCCGCATTACACAAAATTGCACCGTCTTTCATCTCTGCAAAGTCTTCTTCGTCAATGACCCCTGCACAGCCTGTCACTGTCACAAAGAAATCACCCTGCTTTGCCGCTTCCCGCATCGGTAAAACCTCAAATCCATCCATCACAGCCTCGATTGCTTTAATCGGGTCAATCTCTGTCACAATTACACGCGCCCCCAATGCTTTTGCACGCATTGAAACGCCTTTTCCGCACCAGCCATACCCTGCAACTACGACAATCTTTCCCGCTACAATCAGGTTGGTTGTCCGGTTAATGCCATCCCAAACAGACTGCCCGGTTCCATACCGGTTATCAAACAAATGCTTACAATCTGCATTGTTCACCATTACCATTGGAAATTCCAGCTGATGTGCTGCTGCCATTGCCCGCAGACGGATAATTCCGGTCGTTGTCTCTTCACAGCCTCCAATCACATATGGCAGCTGATCTCTTTTGTCAGTGTGGAGCTTGTGTACCAGATCACCGCCATCATCAATAATAATGTTTGCCCTGTGAGACAGTGTTTCCTCTATATGCGCTTCGTATTCTTCATCTGTAGCCCCATGCCAGGCATACACATTTAAACCGGCTTTTACCAGCGCCGCCGCCACATCATCCTGTGTAGACAGCGGGTTGCTTCCCGTTACATACATCTGCGCACCGCCTGCCGCCAGTACCTTACACAAATAAGCGGTCTTTGCCTCCAGATGGATAGACAGTGCAATCCTTTTTCCGGCAAACGGCTTCTCCTTTGTAAAATCTTCTTCCAGACTGCGAAGAAGCGGACAGTTTCTGCGAACCCACTCAATTTTACGCTCTCCTGACTCTGCTAGTTTTTCATCCCTAATCTGGCTCATATTATCCCTCCATCTCTTTACTGTGCTAATTCCTCTCCGAGCAGCAAACCATACAGTATCTCCTCGTCAATGCCTAATGCATTTGCGGCATTGGCAAACAATTCTGTATAATTCACTCCCAGAGCATATTCGCTGGCTTCCTCTTCGTTCAGCATATCGTATACGGTATCGCTGTCAGAAGGTTTCAGCGTATTGATATCAAAATCAGCTGCATCTTCTGCTGTTATATCAACAGTAACCATTGCTTCACTTCCGGCCAGTACAGAAAGCGTTTCATTTACGGTATCAGAATCTCCTTCTGCTTCCAGCCTGAGCGAATAATTAGCAAGATCGGCTACTGCTTCTGTCGAATAGGTTACACTGCCTTTTATCTTTCCCTCTTCTATTCCGCTGATATCATAATCCTGCAGGCTGATAACAAGCAGCTTATCCGGATTGGCAAGCTCTGTCAGATCATTTGCTTCCCCATCTACCCCCAGGGTAAATTCTCCATTGATTACATCGGATTTGTTCGTTCCGTTTCCGGTAACTGTCATGATTTTCGTCCCGTCAACGGAAAAAGAAAGCTCCATGCCAAATGCATCTCCATCCGTTGGGCAGGCAGAAACAATCTCCACATTGTCTGCCAGAATGGTACGGCCTACGATGATATCGTCATCCGCCACCTCGATTTTCATGGTGATAGTCTCATCACCAGTCTCTGCCTCGGCAAGGGATTCCTGTATTTCCTCCAGCGCACTGACATATTCCTGATATGCCTCTTCATCAATCTGGCTGATCAGATTTTCCATATTTTTATCTGTTTTTAATGCAGCAACCGCCTCTTTTAGAAAATCACCAGCCTCTGCCTCCGTCATGGTAATCGTATATGTGTCTGTTTCCTGTGAAACTCCCTGCGCTTCACAGGTTCCCTCTGATTGCTCCACGGTCTCCACACTCTCAATAAACATATCTGTATACTTTTCAACGATCTCTGATAAAACAGAGGTATCCGGCAGCAGGCTGCCCATACTGGCAATCGTTCCTGCCGATACGTTGAGTCCCGTATACATCTCCAAATCGTCCATGGATTCCATCATCCATGCATCTGTTAATTCCGGAACCTGTGAATATATTTTCCCTTCTTCCTCATTGAGATAACTGTTTGTCGTAAGAATCGGCTGTCCGTTTGCCCCAATGTTCACCTGATATGCCGTTTCACTTCCCTGTATCCCGTACTGCATATCCAGGTCAACCGTTTCCAGACCGGACATATCCAAATCCGTCAAAGAAAGAAGTGACTTTGCTGTGTCTGACAACGTCGCTTTTGCCGTAATCTTCTTTGCAGCCTCTCCCTCCGAAGCCGCTATGAAATTGCTCCGCACGCTGTCATAATAATTCAGCGCCGTGTCAAGCGTTTCATCACGATTCTTCTTTTCTACATATTGATAATACTCCTCCGGACTCATTCTTGACCGGTAAGCGAACACACCCACTCCTACAATCAAAACAACAGCAACCGCTGCGACTGCACCGATCACAATTTTTTTCTTTTTGGAAAAGCTCTTCTCCAGAGCTTCCTCCTTTGGCTCGGCATCAAAATTACCAGAATTCTTATTCATGTTTTCCTCCCTCTTCCCGCCTGCCGGTCAGGTATCCTGATGCAGGCTTTTTATAAAAAAAACCATACCATTGAATAGTATACGCAATACAACAAAAAGTCAAGTTTTTCTAAAAGGGCTTCGCAAGGGCTTCGCAAGGGCTTCGCAAGGGCTTCGCAAGGGCTTCGCCCTGGAAAATAATTGTGGGTTCTTTAATTTTATGATAAAATGATACGCAGACCGAGCATGCTTGCATGTGAGGGTGCAATAAGATTCTCATGAATTGTCAGATTCATGAGAATATGAGCGTTAGCGAGCGGGAGCAGGCAGAGCCTATTCATCGCGAGCGGCGAATGGCGATCATGAACAGCTGCGTAAGCAGCGACAGAGTGCGAAAGCGCGGTGTTATGACAGAATGAGGCACTGTCAAATGAAAAGGAAAGGCAGGAAATCAATAGTGGAAAAAAAAGCTGACCCGCCGGTTTTTCTGGCGTCACAAATATCAAAAAGTTTTTTTCACGGCAAAAAGAAGGTGCTGGAAAATATAAGCTTTGATGCGCATGGCGGCGAATGCATTGGCATTCTGGGCGCAAATGGCTGCGGCAAATCAACCCTGTTGTCCATTCTCGCCGGAATCCTCAAGGCAGACAGCGGTTCCCTTTTCCTAAATGGCACCGAGCTCCTGCATAAAAAACGCAGCCAAAAGACTTCCCCGGCCATCGGCTATGTCCCACAGGAGTATCCTTTGCTGGAGGAATTAAGTGCATTAGACAACTTAAAGCTCTGGTATGCAGACAGCCCGCTGTCCCTGGACAAAGAGCTCTCTTCCGGTTTCCTTGCCATGCTTGGCATCCCCGATTTCTTAAAAGTACGGGTACGGCAAATGTCCGGCGGCATGAAAAAACGCCTCAGCATCGGCTGCGCAGCAGCCAAAGACCCGCGTGTACTGATTCTGGATGAACCCGGTGCAGCGCTTGATCTGGTCTGCAAGGAACGCATTGCATTTTATTTAAAGAATTATAAAGACTCCGGAAATATGATTATCATCGCAACGCATGAAGAGCAGGAAATCAACTTTTGCGACAGGCTGTATCTCTTAAAAGACGGCAGTTTATCGCCATACTGCTTCGATGGAAACATCCACCATCTCGCCAAGGTATTAGGAGGCTGGAGCACTGCCGCCAGCGCTCCAGAATAAGGATTTTATTTATGAAAATTTACAAAAAATATATTTATCTGGAAGCCAAGCGCATGTTTCTGTCCTATCCACGCATCTGCTTAGGCATCCTTTCCCTGCTGCTTCTGCTCGGTGGTTTTTTTGGCATTTGCTATGCCTACAGCTCCCAGACAGAAACAGCAAATGTTGTCTCTGTCGGTGTTGTCGCCAAAGAAGAAGAACCGTTTGTGGACTGGATTATTTCCGCCGTCAGCGAAATGGAAAACACGAAAACGACAATGCAGTTTCAGCGGGTAACTGCAGATAAGGGTGACAGGCTGTTACAAAAAGGAGAGCTTAACGTTGTATTTATCATTCCCAACGACTACATCCGCTCCATCATAAACGGAAGCAACCAAAAAATTACCATCCGCTTTGCAAAGGGACAAACAACCATTGCCAGCTCTTTAATACGCGAGATTTCAACAGCAGTTTCTTCTTTTATTTTAGATACGGAAGCGGCGCTTTATTCGCTGCGCAATTATTACACTGCGCACAATCTGCCGGATTTCCAGAAACACGAGCTGGAACTAAACCTGAAATATCTCCGTCAAATCGCTTCGCTCGATCAGGCGGTCAACCTCTGCGAAATTGATACGGCTGACAGTTATCCCACTGCTGCCTCCTACGCCGTTTCTGCACTAGTTCTCCTTCTGTTTCTGTGGGGTCTGGCATGCAGCAGCCTATTGGCTTCCCAAAGTCCGGCCTTTCAAAACCAGCTTCTGCTGCAGGGAATCGGAACCGGCAGGCAAATTCTGGCAAGGGGAATCTCCTTTTTTAGTATTTGCCTGGCAAATTTGATGCTTCTTCTGACAGCCGGCGCAATCCTTTTGCACTTTATCGGAATCGAACTGGATGACACCATTTTAGAGAATCCTTTGTTTCTGATTCTGTTTGGTGCCTATCTGCTCCCGGTGCTTCTTACCGCATGCAGCTTTATCCAGCTAATATACGAAGCAGCCGGCGATTCTGTGAGCGGAAGCCTGTTTCTTTTTGTCAGCGTACTGGTTATGGGGCTGTGCTCCGGCTGCTTCTATCCATTATCGTATCTGCCGGAAGCGGTTCAGGGATTTGCCCGTGTGCTTCCGGTATACCACGCCTGCCAATACACATTGAGCGCACTGTATGGCTCGCCAGATTGGAGTTCCCTGCTGTGGATGCTGTCAGAAACCGCTTTGTTTTATTTAACTTGCATTTTATTCCGTATTCAGAAAAGAGGTTACGATTGAAAACATTAATTACCTGCGGCCTATTATGGAGCAAACGAATTTTAAAACGTCCGCTCTTCCTTTTCGTCCTTCTTTCCATGCCATGCACGGTCATCTTCCTGCAAAACTGCAGGACGGAGGACGATGCCATGCTTTGTGTGGCGCTTTTTTCCTGCGCGCCGGAAAGCGATGCACTCACAGAAAATTTTCTTACAGAAATGCTGTCCCTGTCTAACTCTTCCATCCAATTCTACCGCTGTGGAAAGGAAGAAACACTGCGTGAGGATGTCATTTCCGGGAAAGCGGCCTGCGGATATATTCTGCCGGAAGACCCAAACCAGGCCATCGAGAGCTACATTGCAGACGGCACTCCTTTTGTCCGGGCAATCCGCGCGAAGCACGCAAACAACATCAGTCTCAAAATAGTAGATGAAATCGTATTAGGAAAGCTCTACCAACCCTTTTCCTATTCTTTTCTAAAAAATTTTCTAACGCAAAAAACCGGTGAAGAGCCGGACGAAGAAGAACTGCAAAACTTCTATACGGCAAACTGCAGCAAGGAGCTCTTATTTACGTTTGAATACGCTGACAAAAGCAGTAATGCCATTTTAAACAGCGAGACAGCCAACTATATGCTTCTCCCTATCCGCGGCATTGTGTCTGTACTGGTTCTCATCGCCTGTATGTCTGGCGGAATCCTTTGGTACTCCGACCAAAAAAGCAGGCTTTCTGCACTGATGGACCCGAAAAAAAGACGTCTTTGCAGCCTGCTTTCCCTCACACTGCCAGCCGCCTTTGCGGCGATCACCGGACTTTTTACCATAAAAATAACAGGAATTGCGGAACGCATGCTGACCGAAATCCCTGCCATGTTTTTTCTTTTTCTGGGCTGCTGCTGCCTGACCCATCTGCTGTGCCATGTATTTTCCAAAGCCGAATATTTTCTGGCCGCCATCCCGGTTCTGGCAATCAGCTCTCTGCTCCTGTGCCCTGTGTTTATCTCGGTATCCTCGTTCCTGCCGTGGACGGCGCCGGTAAGCCGGCTTCTTCCTTCCTCATACTATCTCACCGGTCTGCATGACCCTTCTATGCCCGGACAGATGCTCCTTTATTGTGCTATCTGCCTGCTTCTGGCTGCTCTTCCAAATATTCGATCCCGATTAGCTTTAATCCTCTCGCGGGCGCGGTAGGCCCTGCCTGCCCCCTGTCACCGCTGGCAATGATTCCAGCCATACATTCGGGCAAAATAACCCCTTTCCCCACCTCCAGCAAAGTTCCTGCTATGATGCGCACCATATTATACAAAAAACCATTTCCCTGCACCATTATGCGTATCCGGTCATCCGGTTCCCTGATAATCTCTAAGCGGTCAATCCTGCGCACCGTTGTTTTTACCTGCGCACCGGCACTGCAAAAGCCGGCAAAATCATGCTCGCCCTGAAATGCCTGCGCCGCTTTTTGCATTGCATCCAGATCCAGCGCACCATAATAAAAATGCGCCGTATTCCGATATTCCGGCAGCGGAAAGGTTCGGTTTAATATTGTGTATTCATATGTTTTTTGGCAGTCACAATGCCTTGGATGAAAATCCGGCCGCACCGCAAACGATTTCTGAATGACAACGTCCTCCGGCAGCCGCTGATTCAGCGCATACGAAAACTTTTCTGCCGGTATTTTCGATTCCGTGTCAAACACGGCTACATTGCCAAGCGCATGAACCCCAGCATCCGTTCTGCTGGCTCCGGTCACCTGAATCGTTTCTCCCGTCAGCTGTTGAAGCGCCTGATTTAAAACCCCCTCTATTGTCACTGCATTTGGCTGCAGCTGCCACCCGTGATAATTCGTTCCATCATAGGCAACCACCAGCATGATTCGTTTCATTGCCTGACCCTCCTAAAACGGACTGACCTGTACCACTGCTGCTAAAACAATAATATAAGCAATGCAAACCAGATAGCCGCACAAATCTCTTTTTTGATAGTTCAGCGGATACATCTTCGTCCTGCCGCCACCGCCGTGATAGCATCTCGCATCCATAGCCAGCGCCAGGTCGCCTGCCCTCCGGACAGAAGAGGCAAACAGGGGCACCAGGATTGGAAGCAGATTTTTTAACCGTTGCAGCAGATTGCCGGATTCAAAGTCAGCCCCTCTTGCCGCCTGCGCTTTCATGATTTTATTGGTTTCGTCCACCAGAATCGGAATAAATCGAAGTGCAATCGACATCATCATCGCCAATTCATGTACCGGAACTTTCACAGCCTTTAACGGCCCTAACAGCTTCTCCAGCCCATTCGTCAGCTGATCCGGCGTGGTTGTCAGCGTCATGACAGATGAGCCAAGAATGAGAAAAATCAACCGGAGCGATATGTATACCGCCTTCCAAAGCCCTTCCCATGTAACGGACAACACACCGATCGCAAAAATGTTCTTGCCCGGCGTTGCAAACAAATTGAGACAGGCCGTAAACACCAGAATAAAAAAAATCGGCTTCAGCCCCTTTAACATGAAACGCAGCGGCACCTTTGACAGAGCGACCACTGCGCCAAAAGACAAAATTGCCACAACATATCCGGCCATATCATGAAACGTAAACAATGAGATAATATACACCATTGTAGCAATGATTTTCAGGCGCGGGTCAAGGCGGTGAATCAAAGACTGCGCCGCATAATACTGGCCAATTGTAATATCACGGATCATACTGCACCCCTTTTCCGGTTCTGATACCATTCCACGATTGCCTGTGTTGTCTTTTCCACGGTAATACACCCATCTGCAAGACGGATTCCTCTCTCCCGCAGGGACGCTGCAAGCAGGGCAGACTGCGGAATCCCCAGGCCAATCTGTTCGAGCTCTTTCCTGTAGCGAAACACCTTATCCGGCCTTCCGTCTAAAACAATCTCTCCCTGATTCATAATCAGCACTCTTCCGGCATATTCCGCAATATCTTCCATACTGTGTGAAACAAAAATTATCGTTATATTTCTTTCCTGGTACAGCTTGAGCAGCAGCTCAAAAACTTCTCTGCGCCCTAGCGGATCCAGCCCCGCCATCGGCTCATCCAGGACAAGCACCTCCGGCTGCATTGCCAGCACTCCTGCCAATGCCACTCTCCTTTTCTGTCCTCCGGAGAGCGTCAACGGCGATGCGTCGAGAAGCTCTTCCCCGATGCCTACATCCTTTAATGCCTGAAACGAATTTAACTCCACCTCCATCGGCGGCATCCCTATATTGGCAGGGCCAAATTCTACATCTTTGATCACCGTAGCCTCAAACAGCTGATGCTCCGGATACTGAAAAACAAGGCCAACCCTGCCCCGCAGCTCTTTCATGGAAAAACCCTTCTCATATATGTTTTGATCATTGTAATAAACCGTTCCGTGCGCAGCATGCTCCAGACCATTGAAAAGCTGCAGCAAAGTCGATTTTCCGGATCCTGTATGCCCGGCAATCCCCACCAGCTCATGATTTCCTATTTCCAGATTAATATTTTTCAATGCATACTTTTCTTCAGTGGTTCCCATCCCATAAACATAGCTTACATTTTCCAGACGAATTGACATATTGATGCTTCACCCCCTGAGTTTATCCAGCCGGTCCGCCAGCTCCTCCATCGTCAGAATACCATCTCCCACCGGAATATCTGCTTCGTTCAGCAGCTGCGCAATTCTGGTAGCAGTCGGAAGTTCCAGCGCGCAGTCCTGCAAAATCTTTTTCTGTTCAAAAACCTCTCCCGGTGTCCCCGACGTTGCAATCTTTCCCTCTTTCATCACATAGATATAATCTGCTTCTGTCACATCTTCCATATAATGCGTGATCAAAATAATGGTAATATGTTCCTCTTTGTTCAGACGCATCACTATCTCCAGCACTTTTTTTCTTCCGGCCGGATCCAACATTGCCGTTGCCTCATCCAGAATAATACACTGCGGATGCATCGCCAGAACACCAGCGATTGCCACCCGCTGTTTTTGCCCTCCGGACAGGCGGTTCGGCGAATGTTTCCGGTAAGGCAGCATATCAACCTGTTTCAGGCTTTCTTCCACACGCAGTAAAATTTCTTCCGTCGACACGCCGAGATTCTCCGGCCCAAATGCAACATCTTCCTCTACAATGCCGGATATAATCTGATTATCCGGATTTTGAAATACCATTCCTGCCATCTGCCGGACCGGCAGAACATTTCCTTCCCGGTCTGTCTGCATGCCATTGATGTACACGACACCCTCCGTCGGATGCAGCAGCCCGTTTAAATGTTTGGCAAAGGTTGATTTTCCGGAGCCATTCGCTCCCAGCACCGCAATAAAATCTCCCTTTTTCACCTTCAGGCTGACGCCGTCAAGCGCGCGTACAATTTCAGCAATGTCGCCATTTTCATCCCTCCGGTTGTACTCATATACTAAATCCTTTGTCTCTATCATGTATTGATCTGATTTCTTCTGCACGTCCTCACCGCCCTTTCAGAATATTTGAAAAAAAGACACAAAAAGATTTCTCTCTTTATGCCTTTTTCCGTATACCACACTTCTTTTATACTAACTCAATCAGTACCTGCATTGCAGCATCGCCTTTGCGCTGGCCGATCTTAACGATACGTGTATATCCGCCGTTTCCATTACGCTCAGCATATTTCGGCCCAATCTCATCTAACACTTTAGAAGCCACATCAACCGTCTTGGTATCCTTTCTGCGGCCTTTCAGCTCTGTTGGGACTTCTGTTACCCTAAAAAGAGTTTTCTGCATCTGTCGTCTTGCATGAAGTCTGGATGGCTGATCTTTCCGAATTTCCTTCTCTACTTCATCATAAACAGTCCGCTTCTTACCGTCAACAACCTCTTTTACTCTTTTACCGTCTTTGTCTTTGCGTGCAACCTTTGCAGTTACCTTTACGGTATCGTAATTATTGCACTCTCTGATGCCCAAAGCGATAATTTTTTCTGCAATCTTGCGGATTTCTTTCGCTTTTGCTTCTGTTGTAACGATCTTTCCATAATACAGCAAATCCGTTACCTGATTGCGAAGCAATGCTTTTCTCTGGCTGGAAGTTCTTCCAAGTTTTCTATAGCCTGCCATTTGTGCTTACCTCCTAATTATTCATCCCCTAAGTTGAGGGAAAGACCTAATTCCTTCAACTTGGCTAATACTTCTTCTAAAGACTTGCGACCAAGGTTTCTTACCTTCATCATGTCCTCTGATGTACGGTTGCAAAGCTCTTCTACCGTATTGATTCCTGCACGCTTCAAACAGTTGTATGAGCGAACAGAAAGCTCTAATTCATCAATGCTCATCTCAAGAGCTTTGTCCTTACTGTCATCAATACTCTCTGCGATTACCTGAATCCCTGCTGTCTTATCTGAAAGATTAATAAAGGACTTCAAATGATCACTCAAAACCTTTGCAGCAAGACTAACCGCATCGCTCGGTTCAATCGTTCCGTCTGTATAAACCTCCAGAGTGAGCTTATCAAAATCGGTAATCTGTCCGACACGCGTATTTTCAATTTTGATATTTACCCGCTCTACCGGAGTGAAAATGGAATCTATGGCAATTACATTAATCGGCAAATCTTCTCTTTTATTTTTTTCAGAGCTGATATAACCACGGCCATTTACAATCGTCATTTCAATATACAATCTACAGTCCGGACCACCACTTAATGTTGCAATCACCAGATCAGGATTTAAAATCTCAATATCAGAATCTACCTGAATATCCGCCGCTGTTACAACACACTCTCCTGCTGCCTCAATATATGCCGTTTTCACTTCATCTGAGTCACTGTTATTTTTAATCGCAAGACTTTTAATATTCATGATGATCTCTGTTACATCCTCTTTTACTCCCGGAACGGAAGAAAATTCATGAACAACACCATCAATCTTGATGTGGCTTACAGCTGTACCCGGCAACGAAGAAAGCATAATCCTTCTAAGTGAGTTACCCAAAGTCGTACCATATCCTCTTTCCAGAGGTTCAACAACAAAACGTCCATATCTTTTATCTTCTGAAATTTCTGCAATTTCAATATTTGGTTCTTTAAAATCAAGCACTCTAAGGACCTCCTTTTGGGTGTTTGCTTACTGCTGTCAGCTATTATTTTGAATATAACTCGACGATAAGCACTTCATTTACAGGAACATCAATCTGCTCTCTTGTCGGGATATCCTTAACAGTACCGGAAAGTGTCTCATGATTTGCCTCAAGCCAATCCGGCACGATTCTTCCCTCTGTCACTTCAAGAATGTCCTTATATCTCTGAGCTCCTTTGTGCTTTTCCTTAATCTCAATTACATCTCCCGGTTTTACTTCATAGGAAGGGATATTAACGCATTTGCCATTGACAAGAACGTGCTTGTGACCCACAATCTGTCTTGTCTCTTTTCTGGTACGGCCATATCCCATGCGGAATAAAACGTTATCCAGCCTAAGCTCAAGAAGAATCATAAGATTCTCACCGGTTGTACCATATTTTAACTTCTGTGCCTTAGCAAAATTATTTCTGAAAGGCTTCTCTAAAACACCGTAGATAAATTTTGCTTTCTGCTTTTCCTTTAACTGAAGACCATATTCACTAGGTTTTCTGCCAGCTCTTACGCTTCTGTTTGACTTTTTATCAATACCCAAAATCTGCGGCTCAATTCCGAGCGCCCGACATCTCTTGAGTACCGGCACCATATCTCTTGCCATTGTTTTTCCTCCTAATAATTATTCAATCATTTCCGTTTCTCTCATATTAAATACAGAATCCCCTGACCCGCAGTATACGATTCTGTTCTGACAGATCAGACACGACGGCGCTTCGGCGGACGGCATCCATTGTGCGGTACCGGAGTTACGTCGCGAATGCTTGTAACATCAATTCCGCATGCCTGTAACGCACGGATTGCTGCCTCACGTCCGGAACCCGGTCCCTTTACCATAACATCAACAGATGTTAAACCATGCGGCAAAGCTGCCTTTGCTGCTGTCTCTGCCGCCATCTGCGCTGCATATGGTGTGGATTTTTTCGAACCTCTGAAGCCTAATCCACCTGCGCTTGCCCAGGATACTGCATTTCCCTGTGCGTCTGTAAGCGTAACGATTGTATTATTAAAGGAAGACTGAATATGTGCCTGTCCATGTCCGACATTCTTTTTGACACGCTTCTTGCCTGCCTTTTTTGCTACCTGTTTAGCCATTGTCAAAGCCTCCTATTTTATCTTATTTCTTCTTATTTGCGACAGTACGCTTCGGACCCTTGCGTGTCCTTGCATTTGTCTTTGTCTTCTGACCACGAACCGGAAGACCTTTTCTGTGACGGATACCTCTATAGCATCCGATTTCCTGAAGTCTCTTGATGTTCATAGCAATTTCCCTGCGAAGATCACCCTCTACTGTCTGAGTCTCATCAATGACATCACGAATACGTGCAACTTCTTCGTCAGTAAGATCCTTGACACGAGTGTCCGGATCAACTTTAGCCTCTGCTAAAATGCGGTTCGAGCTTACTCTTCCAATACCATAAATATAAGTAAGACCAATTTCCACACGCTTTTCTCTTGGTAAATCTACACCACTAATACGTGCCATGTGTACTTTACACCTCCGTTATTCTTTGTTTTTGTTTTGATTACAGTGATATCCACTGTCAGCCGCTTTAAATTGTAATCTTATTGCATAGACGATTCTTTTTTCCCCATCTTTTTTGGGGAAATGTCGGGCTGCCTGCGAAATGGCAGCCGGTACTACGCCGCAGTCATCAATCTGCCGTTGATAAGACCGGTATGGAAACGAAATGACACGTCCCATGCCGAAATGGATAATCAGTCCATCTACAATATCATAGTGCCGCAGCACTATAATGAACAGAAAGCAAGTTCTATTGAATCGGCATGCCCTGTCATTGAGCCATGCCTTCCGAATTAGCCCTGTCTCTGTTTATGTCTGGGATTCTCGCAGATGATTCTGACACGTCCCTTTCTCTTGATGACCTTACATTTTTCGCAAATCGGTTTTACTGAAGATCTAACTTTCACAGCAACAACCTCCTTTCAAAAAGTCCGTTGTCCATTTTACCACAGATTTCCACGGCATGCAAGCACTTTTTTTGCGACTTTTGCTCTTTTTCTCTTTTTTATCTTTTCTATTTTGTCATAATCTGTTAAAATAAAAATAATATTTTTTATCTTTTTTTGCTTTTTTTTCAGCAAAAAAATTTATTTATCTTTTTATTCAGATGAGGAGGGAAAAATATGCAAAAACCTACATTTCACAGAATGAAAGGGGGATCTATCAAGACAAGGCTGATTGCTTCCTATATTGTTATTGCCCTGGCCGGTATTCTTGCAATCTCTTTCATTTCCTACGCAAGAACAAGTTCCACCATGAAATCAAAGGTAGGATCTCTGACTACCGCGATCAACGACCAGATCCGTTTGAGCATCAATGCACATCTGAGCAATATTGAAGATATCGTCTCTCTGATATACTCGGATTCCCAGGCGTGTACATATGATGATACTGACGCTTCTATCAGCGATTTAGAGAAGATTTCCATTAAGTCAGATATCGAAAACACACTGCTTACCAACAGCCTGATGAATAATTTCGGCGACTATTGTATTATCTACTCCAACAATGCTTCTGTGGGGATACTGGCATCTTCTACCAGTGAGCTTTTTGGTTCGGATACCCTTTACGAAAACGTTTCCAGCCATATTACAAGGGAAACGACAAACGACGGTTGGTTTACCGGCACAAATGACTACTATTCCAGAATATTTTACGTAAAAAGGATTAACGATAATGCTGTCTTACTTGCTGCCATTTACTCAGCCGATCTGCGCGCTCTGATGGAAACCTCTGATCAGATGAGCGATATGACGATTCGAATAACAGACGAAGAAAACCGCATCATTTATTCTACAATAGATGAAGAAACCGGCGGCACGGCTCTGGACGACAGCATCAGCAGCAAAATAACAGACAAAAGCCGCAGCACATTTTTTACTGAAGGCCAGCTGGTTACAACAAACACCTGCGGCGACGACTGGAAGATTGTCAGCACAGTCCCAACAAGCTCCATTCTTTCGGAAGTCTATGAGCTTCAGACATTTACAATCATCCTGACCCTGATTGGTATTATTCTGGTCATCGCAGGCGGTATCGTATTCTCCAATACCATCACCAGACCCATCCGGCGGATTGTATCGGTTATGCAAAAGGCTGCCAACGGTGATTTGACCCAAACTTCGGACTTTAAAACATTTGGAGAGCTGGATGTGCTTTCTCATACTTTTAACGAAATGATAACACAAATGCGGCTTCTGCTGGCAGAGGCGGAAACGGTTTCCGAACAGGTGCAAAGCCAGGTGGTGGATATCGGTGACATTGCCACCCAGTCCCGCACCATTTCCGAAAACATTACCATTGCTATGGAAGAGGTGGCAAAAGGCGCTGCTACCCAGCTGGATGAATCACACAAAACGTTTCATTCCCTGGAAAATCTGGCAAACAACATTGGCCTGACCATCAACAATGTCACAGAGGTACACGCAAATTCCCGTGATACCAGAGAAATTGGCAGCAATTCTATTTCACAGATTCAGGATCTCCGCACCAAAACGCTTGCCGTCAATACTTCCATGAACAGCATCAATGAAACCTTTGACGTCCTGGTAAAAGAAGTAGAAAACATAGAATCTGTCATTGCACTGATTCATTCGATCAGTGAAGAAACAAGCCTGCTGGCATTAAACGCCTCCATCGAAGCCGCCAGAGCCGGTGAAGCCGGAAAAGGTTTTGCAGTTGTAGCCGGTGAGGTCAGCAATCTTGCAACCCAGACAGAAAAGTCAACCAGCAATATTTATGACGTCATCAACAAAATTCGGGAATATGTAAACAATACAATGGAAATATTGGATTCTGCAAAAACAATATTTGCAGAACAGTCCACCATGGTTTCTGATACAGCTGATTCTTTCCAGCAAATTGTAGACTCTACCGATTTAATCAGCGACAAGATAAACCAAATCGGCGACCTCACTTCCGAAATGAGCAGCCTAAAGGAAGAATCCCTTACCGCCACCCAGAATATATTAGAAATCACAGAGCACTCCTCTGCCAATACAGAAGAGGTGCTGAGCGTAACTCTGGAACAGCTGGACATCAGTCGTAATCTTTCCCAGAAAGCGGCAGAATTAGAGGAAGCGACCTCCTCTCTCCAGCAATCCCTTAGTAAATTTAAGGTGTCCGAAGAAAAGGAGGTACTGTCATGAAAATATCCAAAAAAATGATTGCTTTAGGACTTTGTTTTACCACTTTCACAAGTATGCTGACAAGCTGCGGCACAACAGATAATATGGCTTTAGTGGAAGGATCCTCACAAAAAGAAATCACATTCTCCTGGTGGGGATCTGATTCCAGACATGAATATACAATCGCAGCAATCAAAGAATTTGAAAAGCAAAATCCTGATATTAAGGTTAATCTGGAATACAGTGAATTTACCGGCTTCCAGTTAAAAACAGATGTGCAGATCGCCGCTCATACAGAAGCAGATATTATGCAGCTGAATTATTCCTGGGTCAGTAATTACTCACCAGACGGAAGCGGATTTTACGATCTGGAGCAGTTATCCGATGAGCTGGATTTATCCAATTATGATGATGATGTTTTAGATTACGGAAGAATCAACGGCACGCTAAATGCCCTTCCGATCGCGCAGAATGGCCAGGTATTCGTTTACAATGAAACCCTCTACCAAAAATACAATTTAGATCTTCCTACAACATGGGACGACTTCTTTGAAGCAGCCGAAGTCATGAATGATGACGGCGTATATCCTTTAGATATTGGTTCTGTGGCTATGTGGCTTCTTTCCGTTGCCTATGCCGAGCAGACATCCGGTCATGTAATTATCTCAGAGGACGGTGATTTCACCTTTACCGAGCAGGATGTCAGGACAATGATCTCTTTCTATTGCAGCCTCGTTGAAAAAGGAGTGGTAAAGGAAATTTCCAAGCGGTCCGATGATGACCTGCTAGACGAAACAGCTGCCGCTACCGTTCAGTGGATTAACAGTGCGGAAAAATACGGCGAATACTTTGAATCCATCGGTGATACAAGTGTTATCGGAACAACACCGCTGCTCTCAGGCTCCTCCCGAAGCGGCTGGTATGTGCGCCCTGCAACCATGTATGCCATCAGCGCAAATACCCAGTATCCGGAGGAATCTGCAAAGCTTTTGAACTTTTTAGTCAGCAGTGAAGAGATGACGCTGGGCCAGCAGCTTGACAAAGGAATCCCTTTCAACAAAAAGGCGAAAGAAATTTTAGACGAAAACAATATGCTGGAAGGGCTGATGAATGATGCTGCCACAACGATTGATAACACAGAAACTTATCTGATGAATCCAAAATTCGAAGACTCTGTACTGAGCGATGCACTGTACAATGCCTGCGTCGACGTCCTATACGGCGACACATCTCTGAACAGCGCTGCCCATACCGCATACAAAGAAATGAAAGAAAACTTTACAGAATAACCGCACAAGAACAGCATAGAAATATAGAAAAATACAGAAGAAATACAAAAAATACAGAAGAGCTGCAGGATAATACAGAAGAGTTGCAAGATAATACAGAAGAGCTGCAGGATAATACAGAAGAAATATCAAATAGCGGCAGAATACATGCCGGAAAACAAAGGGCACCCAACAGGGTGCCCTTTTCAATAAAAAAGCCAACAAAGCGTTTTCTGCCCTGTCAGCTTGTTTTTATTTATCCCTCCAGGTAATCCGTCCCTTTGTCAGGTCATAGGGCGACATTTCCATCGTCACTTTATCTCCCGGCAGAATACGGATAAAATTCTTGCGCAATTTTCCACTGATGTGTGCCAGTACCTGATGTCCATTTTCCAGTTCTACCTTAAACATGGCATTTGGAAGCTTTTCCACAACAATTCCTTCGATTTCAATAACATCTTCTTTTGACATATTCTCCTCCTTATTTCACGGTAATACTCATTTCTGCGCACATTTTTTACGCATATTTTCATTTTCATACCAAATTTTCATTATATGAGAGTAACTCCGGCTCTCCCTCTGTAATCAGGACTGTATTTTCATAATGAGCGGAATTTCTGGAATCTCTTGTCACTACTGTCCAATCATCTTCAAGCACCCATACCTCAAACGCACCCGCATTTACCATTGGTTCAATCGCAAGTGTCATCCCGGCACGAAGCTTCATCCCTCTTCCAATCGGTTTAAAGTTTGGCACCTGCGGTTCCTCATGGAGCTCTTTTCCAATGCCGTGTCCAACCAGATCCCTGACTACAGAATATCCATTATCCTCAACATATTGCTGGATTGCTTTCGAAATATCAAACAAATGGTTTCCTTCTTTGGCAAATTTAATTCCTTCAAAAAAGCTCTGCTTTGTAATATCAATAAGCCTCTGATCCTCCTCGGAAATCTGCCCGACCGCATGCGTGCGCGCTGCATCTGACTGATATCCCTTATAAATCACACCGGCGTCAAGACTTACAATATCACCCTCCTGTAAAATCCGTTTCTTATCCGGAATGCCATGTACGACCTCATCATTAACGGAAACACAGATAGAGGCAGGATAACCGTTATAATTCAAAAAGGACGGAATGCAGTCATAGCTGCGAATCACTTCTTCCCCTTTCCGGTTAATGTCCATCGTGCTGATACCAGGTTTTATAATTTGGGCCATCTCATCATGCACAACGGCAAGAATCTTTCCTGCTTCTCTCATTAATTCAATCTCATGCTGTGATTTAATTGTAACTGACATAATCTGCCTTCTTTCTATTCCTATTCTATATAAGATACGCGGGATGCCTGCAGCAGCGCAAAATCCTGCATAAAGTACAAGGGATGCCTTCAACAGCGCAATCCCTATATGAAGTACAAGAAGCTGCCTGCAGCAGCGCAAATCCCTGTATCAAAACAGGAGCAAAGACAGGGCGGCCAACAAATCAGCCCTGCTCTGCCCCTTTACTTGCAAATCAGAAACTGGATAACAGAATCTATTCGCCAAGAATTTCCTTTACCTTTGCTTTCACGCCCTCAACGCCAAGGGAACCATCAATCTCATGTAGGATTCCCTGCTCCTTATAGTAAGCAATCAGCGGTGCCGTCTGCTCATGATAGACATCCAGCCTCTTTTTTACTGTCTCTGGCGTATCATCCTTGCGAAGCTCAAGTGTTCCGCCGCAGCTGTCACATACGCCCTCTTTCTTCGGAGGAATATTCACAATGTGATAGGTTGCACCGCACCCGGAACAAACACGGCGCCCTGCCATACGGTCAATAATCGCCTGATCAGACATTTCAATATCCAATGCGTAATCTATCGCTGTACCTTTTTCCTTTAATGCTGCCGTAAGCGCTTCTGCCTGCGGTATGGTTCTTGGAAAACCGTCTA
Source organism: Clostridiaceae bacterium (assembly GCA_021200535.1). Classification (GTDB taxonomy): domain Bacteria; phylum Bacillota; class Clostridia; order Lachnospirales; family Lachnospiraceae; genus Butyribacter. The sequence goes on from JAJQGL010000094.1 coordinate 59,039, forward strand.
AAATATAACCATCCTTTGCGTCGTCCTTCTCCAAACGGTCTACCACCAGATCACATACCAACTCATCCGGCACCAGCTCGCCGGCATCCATATAACTCTTTGCCTTTTTTCCCAACTCCGTACCTTCTTTAATATTCTGACGGAAAATGTCTCCCGTTGAAATGGTCGGGATATGATATGCTTCCACAATTCCCTTTGCATGTGTTCCTTTTCCCGCACCAGGTGCCCCTAACATAATAATCTTCATTGAGTTCTCCTTTCCAAAAACAGTGTATTCTGCTTGTTTGGAGCCGTCACGCAATGACGCCCATAGATTATGATACCCCAACAACAATCATTTTTCAACTACTTTTCCATCTCTGTCAAAAATTTTCGTATACATTTTCAGCTAAAGCAGATATCCGGCATGTCCCTTTCGAATGGCAGATACATTTTGCGAAGTGCACCATACCGCTGTCCTGCCCGTCATAAAAAAAAGGGCAGAACCCTGCGGTACTGCCCTCTGTGTTTTTGTTTATTCCTTTATTCGCTGATAAATCCTCTGTAATGACGCACAAGCATCTGTGATTCAATCTGCTTAAGTGTTTCCAATATAACACCTACAATAATAATCAGCGATGTGCCTCCAAACGAAACATCTGCCCCGAATGCACCAGAGAAGAAAATCGGAACCACCGCTACGACAGAAAGGCCAATCGCACCGATAAATACAATGCTGTTTAACACCTTTGTCAAATAATCCACCGTCGGCTTACCCGGACGAATACCCGGAATAAATCCGCCCTGTTTCTTCATGTTCATAGAAACCTCCTGCGGATTAAAGGTAATAGATGTGTAGAAGTAAGCAAAGAAAATCAACAATACTACATAAATTACCAGCCCCAAAGTATATTTAAACTCACCAAAGCTGTCAAAATTACACCATGAATTTTGATTTAATACCTTCAGCATTTTCTGAACAAGCGTCGCATTGGCACCGGAAGCCGGCTGAACCCCTGTAAAGCTTGCGATTACAATCGGCATCTGGAACAGGGAGCCTGCAAAAATAACCGGGATAACACCCGCTGTATTCACCTTCAGCGGAATGTGTGAGGACTGTCCCCCCAGCATCTTTCTTCCCTGTGTTTTCTTAGAATACTGTACACTGATTCTTCTCTCACCATCGGAAAGGATAATGATAAACACGATCATACCGACAATAACTGCGACAATAACAACCGCTGCCAAAATTCTGTTGGTTGAAGTTGTGGCGCCGCTGATAAACTTCTCATAGAGAGATGCCATATCCTCCGGCATGCGGGAAACAATATTGTACAACAGGATAATCGAAATACCGTTTCCAACACCCTTTTCCGTGATCTGCTCACCCAGCCACATCAAAAATGTTGCGCCTGCCGTCAGGGAAACCACCATAACAGCAACCGATTCAAAAGTCACCCCGTCCGTCAGATATCCGGCATTGCCGAATCCAATCGCCATTGCAACACTCTCAATCACTGCAAGCCCAATCGTAAGATATCTTGTATACTCTGCAATCTTCTTTCTTCCCTCTTCTCCATCCTTATGAAGCTCTTCCAAACGCGGAATTGCAATCGTCAACAGCTGAAGAATAATGGAAGATGTGATATACGGCGTAATATTCAATGCAAAAATGGACATCTGTGAAAAAGAACCACCTGTCATCTGGTTGAAGAAATCCATTGAACTGTTGTCCTCAAACCACTCAGAGATAACAGATGCATCCACGCCCGGCACTGGAATCTGACAACCAATACGCACAACCACTAACATAAAAAGCGTATATAAAATCTTTTTCCGAAGATCTTTGATTTTAAACGCATTACGGACTGTTTCAAACATCCTTAGATCACCTCAGCTTTTCCACCAAGAGCTTCGATTTTCTGGACTGCACTCTTGCTGAATGCATTCACCTGAACAGTAAGCTTCTTAGTTAATTCTCCATTTCCGAGTATCTTAACTCCATCCTTTGGATTATTGATAATACCTTTTTCCTGCAATGCCGCAATAGTAACTACATCACCATCATTGAACTTTTCCAGTTTGTCAACGTTAATCGCAATAATCTCTTTTGAATTAATGTTTGTAAAGCCTCTTTTCGGAAGACGCATATAAAGCGGAAGCTGTCCGCCTTCAAAACCTGGACGCGGAGCACCGGAACGTGCCTTCTGTCCCTTATGTCCCTTACCTGCTGTCTTTCCATTTCCTGAGCCATGTCCGCGGCCTCTTCTGAAATTGTTACTCTGCTTCGAGCCTTTTGCCGGACTTAATGTTGATAAATTCATAATAAACCTCCTAAATCTTGTCGATCTCTGTTTCCTGCCTCATCGTTTCAACAGAAGATCATCCTCACTAACGGGCACAGATCCGCAGCTGCCGAAAAAACTACAGCCGCAATTCAGGCAATGCCCTCGCTACAATACAATATAATAGCATAAATACTTGTCCTTTGTCTACCTTTATTCCAAAAAATTCAGATTGCCCTAAGGAAGCAAAAAAGTGCCCGGAAACGGAATCCGGACACCTTTGTCCAAAAGGTATCGAAGCATGGGATAACCTAATGGACAGGTATTATTTTTCTTTCCAACAAGGCTTTTCCACCCTGTCCCTTTAGACCTCTTCTACCTTTACAAGATGTCTTACATGCCAAACCATTCCTTTTACAGCATCATTGTTCGGCAGCTCAACTGTTTTCCCAATCTTTCTAAGGCCTAACGCTTCTACAGTCGCACGCTGTTTTGGAATGGCGCCAATTGTAGATTTAACCAATGTAATTCTTAATTTATCTGCCATAATACTCCTCATTTCTGCAAACCAATACATCCGGTTTATCAATGCATTGGTTTGCCGGTGTGTTCGGTTTACCAATGCGCTCGTTTTGCCGATACGTTCGGTTTATCTTTGCTGTGCATAAGCGACTTTACGGCAAAGCACATGCCGGTCAAATCGCTATGCAAAAATATTTCATTGCTTTTCTTAACCTAAAAGCTCTTCTACGGAAATACCGCGTGCCTTAGCAACCTCTTCCGGAGTCTTTAAGTGTTTCAGCCCTTCGATTGCTGCAAGCACAACGTTCTGCTTGTTGTTTGAACCAAGAGACTTTGTACGAATGTTCTTGTATCCTGCCAGATCAAGCACGGCACGAACCGGACCGCCAGCAATAATACCAGTACCTTCCGGAGCCTTTTTGATCAGAACGGAAGCGCTTCCAAACTTGCCGGTGAAATCATGAGGTACACTTCCATTTTCATCCATAGGAACTTCTACTAACTTCTTAGTAGCATCTTCTTTTCCCTTACGGATTGCCTCTGGAATTTCTGTAGCCTTTCCAAGACCTACACCAACATGACCGTTCTTATCGCCAACTACTACTAATGCAGTAAATCTCATGTTACGTCCACCTTTAACAACCTTTGTGACACGCTTGATCGTTACTACATTATCTTCCAGCTCAAGATTGCTGGCATCAATAATTGTACGTTTCATGTGTTGTTTTCCTCCTAAAATTCTAATCCTGCTTCTCTTGCTGCATCAGCTAATGCTTTAATTTTACCCTGATATATAAAACCGCCACGATCAAAGACAACACTCTTAATACCCTTATCCAGCGCTCTCTTTGCAATCACTTCACCAAGCTTTGCAGCTGCTGCTACATTGTTTGTTTTCTCCAGCTCTGCATTGACATCCTTCTGTACAGTGGATGCGGATACTAAAGTATGCTGTGCCGTATCATCAATAATCTGAGCGTACATATGATTATTACTTCTAAATACAGCTAAACGTGGTCTTTCGGCTGTGCCGGAAAGACGATTACGAACTTTCATGTGTTTTTTCACACGAACTTTACTTCTTGACTGTTTCTTAATCATCGTATAATCACTCCTTTAATTATTTTTTACCTGTCTTACCAACTTTACGTCTGATAACCTCATCAGCATACTTGATTCCCTTACCCTTATAAGGCTCCGGAGCTCTCTTCTCTCTGATTTCAGCAGCATATTGGCCAACCTTTTCTTTGTCAATTCCCTTCACAATGATCTTGTTCTGGCCTTCAACCACAACCTCAAGACCTTCCGGATCTTCCATCTCAACCGGATGTGAATATCCAAGAGAAAGTGTCAATACCTTTCCCTTCTTCTGCGCTCTGTAACCGACACCATTTACTTCCAGCTCTTTTGAAAATCCCTCTGTTACACCAATCACCATATTGTTGATCAATGTTCTGGTCAGACCATGCAGGGATTTCATCTTCTTTAAATCATTTGGACGGGAAACTGTTACCTCATCTCCATCCTTTTTGATCTCCATTTCAACCGGCAATACTCTCTCCAGAGTACCCTTCGGTCCTTTTACAGTCACTTTATTATTTTCTGCAATATCAACAGTAACTCCTGCCGGTATCGCGATAGGCATTCTTCCGATACGTGACATGCCGTGCACCTCCATATTCCTGGTATAATAGCGATCGCTGCATTTTCCGGACTACCAGATAAACGCAAGCACCTCGCCGCCAACATTTTCTTTTCTTGCTTCCTTATCTGTCATAACACCCTTGTTTGTAGAAACAATGGCAATTCCCAATCCGCCGAGAACCTTAGGAAGCTCATCTTTTCCAGCGTAAACGCGAAGACCCGGCTTAGAGATTCTCTTTAAACCTGAAATAATCTTGTCGTTCTTATCTACACCATATTTCAGCGTGATATGAATCATTTTGACACCGTCAACATCAATCATATCAAATTTCTTGATGTAACCTTCTTTCAGAAGAATTTCAGCAATAGAAATCTTCATCTTTGAGCTAGGTACATCTACTGTATCATGCTTTGCAGTATTTGCATTACGGATTCTTGTAAGCATATCTGCAATAGGATCGCTCGTCATCATTTTTGTTTTACCTCCTTACCAGCTTGCTTTTTTCACGCCTGGAATCTGTCCCTTATAAGCCAACTCACGGAAGCAGATCCTGCAAATTCCGTATTTTCTTAAATAAGCATGTGGACGACCACAAATCTTGCAGCGGCTATATTCTCTTGTGGAGAATTTAGCTTTGCGCTGCTGCTTTACTTTCATAGAAGTCTTAGCCATGAAATTCCCTCCTTATTTCTTAAAAGGCATACCGAACTGTGCCAATAATTCACGAGCCTCTTCATCAGTCTGAGCTGTTGTTACTACGATTACATCCATACCTCTGACCTTGTCTACTTTGTCATATTCGATTTCCGGAAAGATCAGCTGCTCTTTAATTCCAAGTGCATAATTTCCTCTTCCGTCAAACGCATTCGGGTTTACTCCACGGAAGTCACGTACACGAGGCAACGCAAGATTTACAAGACGATCCAGAAATTCATACATCCTGTCACCTCTTAATGTTACTTTACATCCGATTGGCATGCCCTCTCTGAGCTTAAAGTTCGCAATCGAATGCTTTGCCTTTGTTGGCACAGCCTTCTGGCCAGTGATTGTCTCTAACTCAGCCATCGCTGTGTCAAGGATCTTAGCATTTTCTTTTGCCTCGCCAATAGCCATATTGACAACAATCTTTGCAAGCTTCGGTACCTGCATAACGTTTTTATAACCAAACTTCTTCGTCATCGCGTCGACGATTTCATTCTGATAAGTTTCTTTTAAACGAGTCAACTTAAAAAACCTCCTCTCTGAAATTAATCAATGACTTCACCTGTTGCTTTTGCAAAACGAACCTTCTTGCCATCTTCCATCTTAAAGCCAACACGGGAAGCTTTTCCCTTGCTAACGTACATTACGTTAGACGCATCAATCGGAGCGGACTGCTGGATGATTCCACCCTGCGGGTTAGCCTGACTTGGCTTTGCATGCTTTGTAACCTGATTGATTCCCTCGATTATAAGCTTGCCATTCTTTACGGCTGTAACCTTGCCCTCTCTGCCTTTATCCTTACCGGCGATTACCTTAACCGTATCGCCTTTCTTAATTTTGCTGGTTGCCACTTTTGACACCTCCTTATAATACTTCTGGTGCTAATGAAACGATTTTCATAAACTGTTTATCACGCAGCTCTCTGGCTACCGGTCCAAAGATACGTGTTCCTCTAGGCGTCTTGTCATCACGAATGATAACAGCTGCATTCTCGTCAAAACGAATATAGGATCCATCCTGACGGCGGGTTTTGTTGACTGTACGAACAACTACAGCCTTTACAACATCACCTTTCTTTACAACACCGCCTGGCGTTGCATCTTTGACAGAAGCAACAATAACATCACCGATATTTGCATATCTCCTGGTCGAACCGCCCAGAACCCTGATACAAAGAAGCTCTTTCGCACCTGTATTATCAGCCACCTTCAGTCTTGATTCCTGCTGTAACATGATTAACCTCCATATCCGCCGTACCAATAAAACGGCATAGCATTATTTTGCTCTCTCGATTATTTCCACAAGTCTCCATCTCTTATCCTTTGATAAAGGTCTTGTCTCCATAACTCTTACTCTGTCACCAACCTTACATGTATTTTCTTCATCATGAGCTTTTAACTTGTAAGTTCTTCTGATAATTTTATTGTAAAGTGGATGCTTTACGTTATCTACAACTGCAACAACGATTGTCTTATCCATCTTATCGCTAACAACCTTACCTACACGGGTTTTTCTAAGATTTCTCTCCACTGCCGTGTCCTCCTTTCCATGGCGTCTGCCGATCTGTTACCGCAATTAATTCTGTGCTGCGAGCACGGTCTGAATCCTTGCAATATTCTTCTTAACCTCTTTGATTCTGCTTGTATTGTCAAGCTGGTTTGTTGCATTCTGAAAGCGTAAATTAAAAAGCTCTTTCTTTGCTGCAACTAAGTCCTCATTTAATTCTGCGACAGACTTACCTCTCAACTCTTCCATATACTGCTTACTCTTCACTGCCCGCACCTCCTTCTAAGTCCGCACGAGATACAACTTTACACTTTACAGGCAACTTATGTGTTGCAAGGCGTAACGCTTCTTTGGCAACTTCTTCTGAAACGCCGGAAATCTCGAACATAACACGACCAGGTTTTACTACTGCAACCCAGTATTCCAATGCACCTTTACCTTTACCCATTCGGGTCTCAGCAGGTGTCTTTGTCACTGGCTTATCCGGAAAAATCTTAATCCAGACTTTACCGCCACGCTTGATATGACGCGTCATAGCGACACGGGCTGCCTCAATCTGATTTGATTTGATCCAGGCAGGCTCTAATGCAACGATACCATACTCACCATAAGTTATTTTGTTTCCTCTGAGCGCTTTTCCTTTCATTCTGCCACGGAACTGCTTACGATGTTTTACTCTCTTTGGCATTAACATTATTTATCGCTCCCTTCCTTTTTAGCATTTTTCCTGGCTGGAAGTACCTCACCATTGTATATCCATACTTTTACACCAATCTTACCATAGGTCGTATCCGCCTCTGCGAAACCATAATCAATATCTGCGCGCAGTGTCTGGAGCGGAATCGTTCCCTCACTGTAGAACTCTGTACGAGCCATATCTGCACCGCCGAGACGCCCGGAGCAGGCTGCCTTGATTCCTTTTGCACCGGTCTTTAATGTTCTGCTCATTGCAGATTTCATAGCACGGCGGAAAGAAATACGGTTTTCTAACTGCTGCGCAATATTCTCAGCAACTAGCTGCGCATGTCTGTCCGGATTCTTGACATCCATAATCTTGATGTCAAGAGCGACCTTCCTGTCTAATACCTTTAACAATTCTTTCTTTAAATTCTCAATTTCAGCTCCGCCTTTACCGATTACAAAACCAGGCTTTGCTGTGTGAATAATAACTCTAACTTTGTCAGTCGGTCTCTCAATCTCAATCTTTGAGATACCAGCACTATATAATTTCTTTTTAACAAATTCTCTGATCTTGTAGTCTTCTACAAGAAAATCTGAAAAATTCTCCTCTGCATACCAGTTAGAATCCCAGCTGCTGATAACACCGACTCTTAAACCATGAGGATTAACCTTCTGTCCCATTATAATCTCCTTTCATAGATCAATCAGAATTTCTAACGCTCGTTCAGAATGATTGTAATATGGCTCATTCTCTTTTCGATACGATATGCTCTGCCCTGAGCTCTTGGCCTGATTCTCTTCATTGTCGGTCCTTTGTTTGCAAAACACTCTTCAATATATAAATCTGCCGGGTTCATACCGTTATTGTTTTCTGCGTTTGCAACTGCAGACTGTAATAATTTTAAAATAATGCTTGACGCATATCTCGGATTATATGACAAAATACCGATTGCGGTCTCTACATCTTTGCCTCTGATGGCATCTAACACATAACAAGCCTTCTGAACAGAAACTCTTGCATAAGATAACTTTGCAGAAGGTCTGGTGTCTTTCTGGTTCTCATTTCTCTCTCTTTTAATCTGAGATCTATGTCCCTTTGCCATGGATGAAGCCTCCTTTCGAATTTTGCTTATTGTCTTTGATACCACGCATCCGTGTGTATCAGATTATCGCACTTCCCAGATTTAAAATAAAATCTCGGAAGCAGTCATGATTTGTTTTATTTTTTACCTTTTTTCTCGTCTTTTCCATGACCCCGGTAAGTCCTTGTCGATACAAACTCACCAAGCTTATGACCAACCATATCCTCTGTAACATATACAGGCACATGCTTTCTTCCATCATGTACTGCAAATGTTAATCCAACGAAGGATGGGAAAATAGTGGAACGACGAGACCATGTCTTAATGACCTGTTTGTCACCGGATGCCACAGCAGCATCTACCTTTTTCAAAAGGCTTTTATCAGCGAAAGGTCCTTTCTTTAATGAACGTGCCATTGTATCCTCCATTCTGCCGGATTCCCCCGGCTATTCCAACTCTCTTTGAAGCGGTATAAAACGTTTCTGTAAAACTATGCTACTTTGTATTCAACGCCTTACCATCTCTTCTTCTTACGATCATCTTGTTTGACTTATTATGTCTCTTACGTGTCTTTAAGCCAAGAGCAGGCTTACCCCACGGAGTACATGGACCCGGACGGCCGATACCTGCCTTACCTTCACCACCACCATGCGGATGGTCGTTCGGGTTCATAACAGAACCACGGACGGTAGGCCTGATACCCATATTACGCTTACGCCCTGCCTTACCAATGTTTACAAGTGCATGCTCGCCATTGCCAAGCACACCGATCGTTGCACGGCAGATAATCGGAACCATTCTCATCTCGCCGGAAGGAAGACGAAGTGTTGCATACTTTCCTTCCTTTGCCATCAGCTGTGCGCTGTTTCCAGCTGCACGAACAAGCTGACCGCCCTTGCCCGGATAAAGTTCAATATTATGAATCTGTGTACCAACCGGAATGTTTTCAAGAGGAAGGCAATTACCAACCTCAATCTCTGCTGTCGGACCATTCATGATCTTCTGACCAACCTTCAGGCCACTTGGAGCAAGAATATATCTCTTCTCGCCGTCTGCATAGGAAACCAATGCAATGTTTGCTGTTCTGTTTGGATCATACTCAATCGTTTTTACGGTTCCTGTCACACCATCTTTGTTTCTCTTGAAATCAATGATTCTGTATTTTCTTCTGGAACCACCGCCGCGATGTCTCACGGTAATTTTACCCTGATTATTACGTCCGGCATTCTTCTTTAATGACACAACCAAAGACTTTTCCGGCTTTGCCGCTGTAATTTCAGCGTTATCCATTGAAGTCATGTGTCTTCTGGAAGGTGTATATGGGTTAAATGTTTTAATTCCCATGACGTTTTCTCCTTTCAATATCTGTCCTATATCCCCGGAATCCTTCCGAGGGCTGCGCGATAGGTTTTCCACGCATATCTCACTAATTATTCATCAAACTCTTTCAGAAATTTCCATTTGTAAAAACCATTTTCTTTCTGGAAAACGATTCTACAGTCCTTCAAAGATTTCGATTTCTTTGCTGTCCTCTGTCAGCTGAACAATCGCTTTCTTTGTCTTTGCAGTCTTTCCAAAAGTTCTGCCGCGGCGGCGTGTCTTTCCCTGTAAGTTCATCGTGTTGACGCCGGCAACCTTTGTGCCCTCAAACAGTTTTTCAACAGCCTCTTTAATCTGCGTCTTTGTTGCATCTGGGTGTACAGAAAATGTGTACTTCTTTTCTTCCATTGCCGCCATTGATTTTTCTGTAATAATCGGCTTTTTAATAATGTCATAATATTTCAAATCTGCCATTATGCGTACACCTCCTCAATCTTGGATACAGCAGTCTTTGTAATCACAACTGTATCATATTTTAAGATATCGTATACATTGATTGAATTTGCAGGCACTATACGGACACCCGGAATATTTCTTGCAGAAAGCTCAACATTCGCATTGTCCTCGCCGTCCAGTACAACCAGCGCTTTATTTACCTTAAGCGCATCCAGCACGCCAACCATCTTCTTTGTCTTAATCTCATCAAACTTCAGAGAATCCATTACGTAGAATTTCTCCTCGTTCACTCTGGATGTCAGCGCAGACTTGATTGCAGCTGCCTTTTCTTTTTTGTTCATCTTGAAAGAATAGTCTCTCGGAGTCGGTGCAAATACAACTCCACCGCCTGTCCACTGCGGAGCTCTGATCGAACCCTGTCTTGCATGACCGGTTCCTTTCTGTCTCCATGGCTTTCTTCCACCACCGCGCACCTCAGAACGCGTTTTTGCTTTCTGTGTGCCCTGACGCTTATTCGCAAGCTGCAATACAACAGCCATATGCATTAAATGTTCATTTACCTTAGCAGCAAATACGTTGTCATTTAAATCCATCTTTCCAACTTCACTGCCTTCCATATTGTAAACAGATACGTTAGCCATCTGTGTGTTCCTCCTTTCCAAAAGAATTATTTAGCAGACTTAACGCTTTCTTTTAATAATACACAAGACTTCTTCGGTCCCGGAACAGCTCCCTTTACAAGGATTAAATTCTGCTCTGCATCAACCCTGACAATCTCAAGATTCTGAATCGTTGCTTTTACAGAACCCATCTGACCAGGCATCTTCTTTCCCTTAAATACACGGCTCGGATCAGAGCAGGCACCATTCGAACCTGCATGTCTGTGGAACTTAGAACCATGTCCCATCGGTCCTCTGTGTAAGCCATGTCTCTTGATTGCGCCCTGAAAACCTTTACCCTTTGTGGTTCCGCTCACGTCAATCTTGTCACCGGCTTCGAAGATGTCCGCCTTGATCTCCTGACCAAGCGTATACTCTTCTGCGTTGTCAAACTTAAATTCCTTCAGATATCTCTTTCCAGAAACACCAGCTTTCGCAAAATGTCCCTGTAACGGCTTGTTAACGCCGTGGATTCTCATTACTTCTTTTTTACCGGTAGCATCTTTGCTGATCACTTTGTCCTTCTTGTCAACAAAGCCTACCTGTACTGCACTGTAACCGTCATTATCAACTGTCTTTACCTGCGTTACGTAGCAGGGACCAGCCTGAAGCACAGTGACCGGAGTCAATACCCCATTCTCGTTGAAGATCTGTGTCATACCGATCTTCGTAGCTAAAATAGCTTTTTTCATGTGAATGCACCTCCTGTTAATCTACAGCGGATTTCAGCAGCCCAGCCGAATTTTTCTGATTTTCCCAAAAACTGTTCTTGTTTCTGCACCAGCAAAATTCTTCCCGAAACTCCGAAATCATCCTAGATGGTCTATAATGTGCAAGTCCGTAAACCAAAAACTCGAATCGCCTATGCGATTTTTATATAAACCCTAAGGATTAATTAACGAAATAATTTTCAGCCTGAATTATTTTTCTTTCATCTTCAGGACTACAGCAACACCAGACGGCATCTCCATCTTTGTCAGAGCTTCAATGGTCTTCTGGGTTGGAGCGATAACATCAATCAGTCTCTTATGTGTTCTCTGCTCAAACTGCTCTCTGGAATCTTTATACTTATGAACAGCACGAAGGATTGTAACTACTTCCTTCTTGGTCGGGAATGGCACAGGACCACTTACCTTAGCACCTGTCTTTTTGACTGTTTCAATGATTTTTCCAGCAGCATGATCGATCTGATTGTGGTCATACGCTTTCAGTGTAATTCTCATTACATTTGTTGCCATAAAAAAAGTCGCCTCCTTTTCGCACTTTTGCAGACATTACTGATCTGGATTTCTCCATATCTGCGCTTTTAAGCGGAACAAGCGGTGACTGTACACTTAACCGGGCGTGTCCTGCTTTGGTTTACGAAAAACGCAGAACATCCCTTCTCTCTGTACGACTACAGATTATAAAATTGTACAGTGACTTGTCGCCAGTTTCCTAACTTGACATTCGCTCCACGGAAAACCTGTACTTTTGCGGCACAGCAACCTCACGCTTCATCGCTATCAATGTCACAGCAACATATATAATACAGCATTTTTCATATGTTTGCAAGCATTTTTTTCATTTTCTGTAACTTTTTTCTATTCACGGCTCATCTGAATTTACCTGTATACAGGAAATTGGAAGTAAATCCAGATGAAGCCTGTGAATTTTCTGCCTGATGCAAACATTTTTTTGCAAACAAAAGGCGGGAACTTTCGCTCCCGCACTCATATTTCATATTTCCATTTTATTCATTCTCCCCAGCCTGTTGTTCCTCAAGTAAAGCATCCTGATACTTCCCAAGAATAATAGACTGAATTTTCTCTCTTGTTTCCGAATTAATTGGGTGGGCGATATCACGATATTCGCCATCGCCTGCGCGTCTGCTCGGCATTGCAATAAACATGCCTTTCTCGCCTTCGATGATCTTAATATCGTGAATCACAAACTCATCATCCAGAGTAATGGAAACTACCGCTTTCATTTTTCCTTCCTTTGTTATTTTTCTAACTCTTACATCCGTTACCTGCATAATAGTAACCCCCTTTGGTTAATATTTTTTACTCTGCTGTTTTGAGAAAATAACAATTCCACAATTATAATAGGAAGAAACTCATTTTTCGACAGCGTGCAAATAATTTCATCCCACCGAATCATTCTTCTTCGTTACAGTGCGTATCGCTCATTTTTCTCTACAACAATACGAATTTCCCCGTTCTCTCCTACATATTTTGTATTGGCGCGAATTGTATCCCGGCTTTCTACAATACAATTCTCAATATACGTGTTATCCCCAATATAAACATCATTTAAAATGACAGAATTTTTAATCACGCAGTTATTTCCCACAAATGCCTTTTTAAATAAAACCGAATTTTCCACATCACCGTTGATAATACAACCGCTGGACACTAGACTGTTCTTTACCACGGAACCTGTATTGTATTTTGCCGGCGGAAGATCCTCTACCTTAGAATAAATATCCGGATACTCTTTAAAGAAATAGTCGCGCACATCCTTTTTCAGGAAATCCATGTTTGTTCTGAAATAAGAATCGACAGAAGAAATGTTGCTCCAGTAATTTGTCATCTGATACGCATATATTTTTTTGATATTTTTGTAACGAATTAAAATATCCTTAACGAAATCATATCTTTCCTCTTCTGCTGTTTTCTCAATCAGCTCAATAAGAAGGCGTCTGCGGACAATATAAATCCCTGCAGAAACCTGCGAGCTTGTCGCGCTGATCGGTTTCTCCTCAAACTCGGTAACCCTGCCGTCCGCATCCGTCTTAATTACCCCAAAGCGGCTCGGATCGTCTTTTTCCTCTACATTTGCCGTAACCACAGTGAAATCTGCTTTCTTTGCAATATGGTATTCCAATACCTTATTGTAATCCAATTTATAAACTCCATCTCCGGAAGCAATTACAACATACGGCTCATGGCTGTTCTTTAGAAAGCTCAGATTCTGCGCAATCGCATCTGCTGTTCCGCGATACCAGTAGCTGTTCTCCGGCGTCGTTGTCGGCGTAAAAATATAAAGTCCGCCCTGCTTACGTCCAAAATCCCACCATTTTGATGAATTTAGATGCTCATTCAATGACTTTGCATTGTACTGTGTAAAAACAGCCACTTTCTGAATGTGGGAATTACTCATATTGCTCAGTACAAAATCAATGCTGCGAAAGCCGCCAGCAATCGGCATGGCCGCTGTAGCTCTCTTGTTTGACAGTTCTCTCATCCTGCTGTTATTACCACCAGCTAAAACAATACCAATCGCTCTCATTATCTGTCACCTACCTTAATCAAAGTTTCACCGCCTGCAAGTTTGCCGCCTGGATAATCAGCAGTTTCCGTTTCTCCTGAGATCGCCGTGTTCCTGCCGATCTCTACATTCGGCGGAATAACACTGTCCTCACCAATCGTTACCAGCCCAAATGCATATACATCAGGCTTTACTTTATTCGGAACTTCCTCTCCCACACCCAGTCTGCAATTTGTACCAATCTGAACATTTTCAGCAATAATTGCCTTATCAACAACGGTGCCTGCTCCAATCGTTGTTGCATTCATAATGATCGAATCACGTATGACAACTCCCTCTTCAATCGTGACTCCGGAACCGATTACCGAATTGTGAACCTCTCCGTAAACCTCTGTTCCCTCGCCGATAATCGCCTTGTCAATCACAGCGTCCGGCGATATATACTGCGGCGGAATCCGGTCTGCCTTTGTATAAATTTTCCAAAACTCTTCATACAGATTAAATACCGGAATCAGGTCAATTAACTCCATGTTCGACTCCCAGTATGAGCCCAGAGTACCAACATCTTTCCAATATCCATTAAACTCATACGCAAAAATGCGTTTTCCTTTTTCATGGCAATACGGGATGATATGCTTGCCAAAATCACAGGCCGGCTGATCTTTCAGCTTCAGCAGGGCTTCCTTTAACACTGGCCATGAGAATATGTATATTCCCATAGATGCCAGATTGCTTCGCGGATGCTCCGGCTTTTCCTCAAACTCCAGTATCTGCTTTTTATCATCTGTTATCACAACTCCAAACCGGCTTGCTTCCTCCATCGGAACCGGAATGGTTGCTAAAGTGACATCTGCGTGATTTGCTTTATGAAAATCAAGCACTACTTCATAGTCCATCTTATAGATGTGATCTCCCCCCAAAATCAAAACATATTCCGGGTTATATCCTTCCATATAGCGTAAATTCTGATAAATCGCATTTGCAGTACCCGTATACCACTCACTGCTTGTGCTTTTTTCGTATGGCGGCAAAACAGAAACGCCACCAATATTACGATCTAAATCCCACGGTATTCCAATACCAATATGAGTATTCAGACGCAACGGCTGATACTGTGTCAGCACACCCACCGTATCAACACCTGAGTTAATGCAGTTGCTCAGTGGAAAATCAATAATCCTGTATTTTCCTCCAAAAGAAACTGCAGGTTTAGCCACATTTGCTGTCAGAACACCAAGACGGGAGCCTTGTCCTCCAGCCAATAACATCGCTATCATTTCTTTCTTAATCACGTTATCACCCCTTATTCTTGGAATATACGTTAAGTATATCATAGTTTTTGAGAAAAGTGAAATCAATTTTCATAAAATTATTGCCATTTTTCGGTTTTTTTTGTGTAAATCGCATAAAATTTTCCGGCTTTTTCCACATTTTTGCTTCCGCACCAAAAAGCTCTTTTGCAAAATCCTCTCTTTTCATCACAAATTAACCATTGTATTTTTATACCTATTGTTTATAATGAAGTATATAACTTGCTTCTTCAGAGCGAATGATTCAGGTTTGGCACAGTACAGCGCAAATTAGCTGAAAAATCTGCATCGGATTGCTTTAACGTTATTATATTGAAATATAGGACGGTGAAACATATGTACCAAATTGATTTACAAAAACCATGTACAGCATATTTTATTGGGATCGGCGGCATCAGCATGAGCGGATTTGCGCAGCTGCTTCACGAATACGGTTTTACCGTGAAGGGGTCGGATTCCCAGGAAAGCAAAATAACCAGACAGCTTGCCTCCTCCGGAATCTCTATAATATATGGACAGCTTGCAGAAAATATTACTGATGATATTGATTTTGTTGTATATACGGCAGCCATTCATCCCGACAATCCGGAATATATTGCCGCAAAAGAAAAAAACATCCCCATGATGGAGCGCGCAAGCATGGTAGGGCAGGTCATGAAAAATTACAAAAACGCAATCGGCATCTCGGGGACCCACGGCAAAACGACAACCACCTCCATGCTGACGCATATTTTCCTGACCGCCAAAAAAGATCCGACCATTTCCGTCGGCGGCATTCTGGATGCCATCCACGGAAATATCCGAATCGGGCATTCCGATAATTTTATCACAGAGGCATGTGAATACACAAACAGCTTCTTAAAATTTTTCCCGACTGCGGAAATCATCCTAAACATCGACGCAGATCACCTTGATTTTTTTAAGGATCTGGAGGACATCCGCCGCTCCTTCCGCCAGTATGCAGCTTTGCTGCCGGAGCACGGGGTGCTGGTAATTAATTCCGAAATCCCGCAATATCAGGAAATCACCTCTGGTCTGTCCTGCCGCGTAATCACTTATGGATTAAATACAAACGCAGAATACACAGCTAAAAACATCCATTTTGATGAGCATGGCTATGGCATATTTGATCTGGTACATAACGGCGTACCAACCGGAGATACCATCCGCTTAAGTGTCATCGGGATGCACAATATATCCAATGCTCTCTCTGTGATTGCTCTGGCACGCTATTATAACATCCCAATGGAAACCATCCAGGAGGGACTTCATTCTTTTGTTGGCACAGAGAGACGTTTTCAGGTCAAAGGCAGCTTTCACGGCGTAACGGTAGTAGATGACTATGCACATCACCCTACAGAAATCGCGGCAACGCTGCAGGCGGCCCAAAAGTATCCGCACCGGCATCTGTGGTGTGTTTTTCAGCCGCATACCTATTCCCGCACCCGTGCCCTGCTGCATGATTTTGCAGATGTGCTGTCCACAGCAGAAAACATTATTCTGACCGACATTTACGCTGCCAGAGAACCAGATCCGGGGGACATTTCCTCAAAAACACTATTGGAAGAAATCAAAAAGCGCGGAAAAGAAGCCTACTACTTTTCAAGCTTTGGCGAAATTGAAAATTTTTTATCAGAAAAATGTGTTGACGGCGATTTGTTGATAACTATGGGGGCCGGAAATGTAGTTGATATCGGCGAAAATCTGATTGCAAAATAAATATTGACATTATCCACAATTTTTTACAGGATTTTCCTTAACAAAAAATTGTGGATAATTTTTTGTCATATTTTCAGCTATATTTGTTTTATTTCATTTTTGGGAACACTTTTCCACAATATTCACATTTTTTTATAAACAATCACCCGGCAGCCGGCAGGTATTTTCAAGGTTTTAAAACTGTGATAAGATATAGCTTGCAAAAGGAGGTTTACATATTATATGGATCAAATATTGCTATGCTCAAATTACATACCAGAAACCACATCCATTCATAATACTTTCATAAAAGATTATATGCTGCATGCCAACGGAAGCTATGTGAAGGTCTATCTGTACCTTGCAATGTGCATTCAGAACAGACAGGAGAACCTCTCGATCTCCTCCCTTGCCGATAAAATGGAAAATACCGAAAAGGATATTTTGCGCGCACTGGCATACTGGGAAAAAACCGGCGTGCTGCGAATCCAACGGAACGGAGCGGACAACTCCATTTCCGGCATCGAACTGTTAAATCCGGACAATCCATCTGCCCAAAAAGCAGCCGAAAAGACTGCCGCATCAGAACCGGAAATCATAACCGAATCTGATACTACAGCTGTGGAACAGGCTGTCGGCGCCCCATTGCCAAATACAGAAAAAACGGTAACCCCGAAAAATACGTTAAAAAAGCCACCGGCCGACAGGCAGGACAAGCAGGCTTCATTTTCGAAAAAACAATCTGTTTCCGTCACGGAAGAACAAACCCTCCGCCTGTCCAAGGACGAGGACTTCCAATGGCTTTGCCTGATTGTAGAAAACTATTTAAAACGCCTGCTCCAGCCGGCGGAGGTACAGCTGTTAAGCTATTTATACGACAATTTACATTTTTCCAAGGAACTGCTCTTATATTTATATGAATATTGCTGTTCACTGCAGAAAACCAATGTAAAGTATGTTCAGGCTGTCGCTTTATCCTGGGCAGAACAGGGGATTTCCACTCCCGAAGAAGCACAGCGTGTCTCCTCTAACTACAGCACTGCCCATACTGCCATTTCCAGGGCGCTTGCACTGGGAAGGCCGCTCGCCGGAATTGAATGCCAATATGTGAAACGTTGGAATGAAGAATGGCACATGGACTTATCGGTGATCCTGGATGCGTGCAACCGCACTATGCTTGCGATTGGAAAAGGAGATTTTAAGTATATTGAAGGCATTTTACTAAAATGGCATAACCAGAATGTCCATACCTTACAGGATGTTAAGCATTGTGATGAAAACTATAAAAAAGCAAAACCAGCGGCTGCAAATGCCAAACCGAAAGCCACAGGGCACTTTTCCGGAAAACAAAACCAATTTCAGACATTCCAGCAGAGAGATACTACACCGGAAGAAATTGACGAGCTGGAAAAAATTTTGCTGACACGGTGAATGCTGCAAAAGATTTTTTGTTTTACAAGACAGAAAAACAAGGCGCAGCGGTCCGCAAATGCCTGTTAACAGATTGAAAGGAAGGAGTTACACATGGGAATATCACAGGCACAATACCGGGATATTATGTTTCAATACGAACAGACCAGGATGAAAAACCAGCGGTTGCTTGATGAACGCTATAAAGAATTATACCAAAAGCTGCCAGAATTAAAAGAAATTCATGACAGCCTTGTAGAATTATCCGTAGATCAGGCGAAATGCGAGCTGCTTCATCCTGCCGCCTCATCCATGCAGGAGTATATCCAGAAAAAAGATCAGTTACTTGCAAGAAAAGCTGCTATTTTAAAAGAAAATGCATATCCTTCTGATTATCTGAATCCAATTTACAGCTGCCCGGACTGCAAGGATACCGGATTTGCCAACAATAAACCCTGCCATTGCTTTTCGCAGGCAAAAATAGATGCTTTGTATGAAAATTCCAATCTTGCCGATATTCTGGAAAATGAGAATTTTCATACATTTAGGGAAGAGTATTATGACGATACCACGGTCAATCCAAACCTCTCAATTACTGCCAGAGAAAATATACGGCGCATTCGCGAAATCTGTCTGGATTACGTAAAACACTTTGATACCACCTATGACAATCTTTTGTTTTATGGTCCAACCGGCGTCGGAAAAACGTTTATTACACACTGCATTGCCAAAGAGCTGCTGGATACTTCCCATACTGTCGTTTACTTGACTTCTATACAGCTTTTTGATATTTTAGAGAAAAACAGGTTTCAAAAGGAAGATCTATATACTTCCAACGAACAAATTACATATATTCTGGACTGTGATCTGCTGATTTTAGATGATTTGGGGACAGAGCTTTCCAATTCCTTTACAGCATCCCAGTTATATTATTTTATAGAGGAAAGGCATACCAAAAAACGTTCTACGATTATTTCCACGAACCTTTCCTTCTCCGATCTGCGGGAACGCTACAGCGAAAGAATCTTTTCCCGCTTTACCGGCTATTATGATTTCAAGCAGATCATCGGCAACGATATC
>JAJQGL010000005.1 GCA_021200535.1 Clostridiaceae bacterium
AGCACCTCCGGGCCTGCTGACGGGAGAGTTGTTTGTGGAAGGATGGCAGGGGGGAGCCCGTAAGGGTGAAGCCGGTCAGTATGCAGAATAATCCTCGATAGCTCAATGGTAGAGCACACGGCTGTTAACCGTGGGGTTGTTGGTTCGAGCCCAACTCGGGGAGTTTATTCATAAAGTAAAAATCCGTAGACGAATGTTTATGGATTTTTTTTTGGATGTAAGTTCGAAATCGCAAAAAAAGGAGAAGTAGGAGATGGCAGAATATGAACATGTAACACAGCCTTTTTTGCCGGTATATAATGCAGAATCAAAAATTCTGATTTTGGGCAGCTTTCCGTCTGTGAAATCACGGGAGATGGGATTTTACTATGGACATCCCCGCAATCGTTTTTGGAAATTATTGTCGGCATTATGGGGCGTACAGGAGCCGGCGACGGTTGCAGAGAAAACAGATATGCTGCTAGAGCATGGTGTGGCAATATATGATGTGATTGAGAGCTGTGATATTATAGGATCCAGCGACAGCAGTATTCGGAACGTTATTCCGGCTGATATTGCAGGGATTGTCAGAGAATCTCAAATTGAGCTGGTTGTTGCAAACGGAAAAACGGCGGCCAGATTATTTGAAAAATACCAGAGAAATGCATATCATGGCAAGTGGGTAACAATGCCGTCTACCAGTCCTGCTAATGCGGCGTTTTCATTGGAACGCCTTTTAGAGACATGGGGCAGGGTATTTCAGGATACATAGATCATTTAAAAATGCGCCCGGAAAAATTCCGGGCGCATCGTGATTTTATGCATTCTTTTTTTCGTTATAAATGATTTGGAAAATTTCATCAATTTTTTGTTCATCCAGAGTGCTGTCCAAAAAGAATTCAACGGCGTATAGTGCCTGTGCCACCAGCATTTCCAGACCGTTGACACCAGTCATGCCAAGTGCCTTTGCCTGCGCCACCAGCTTCGTCTCTAATGGGTTGTAAATCACATCTGCAACCGCTTTGCATTTTGGAAATTTTGTCAGGTCAACCGGACTGGCATCACATTTCGGAAACATTCCCACTGGACTTGTATTTGCGATAAATTCGGCGTCAGTATGTTTTTCAAAACATTCTTCATAAGTAATAGCGGATTTTGTTTTGATAATATCCACAATGACAATCTGCTTTGCTTCCATTTTTTTCAATGCTGCAACGACAGCCTTTGATGCCCCGCCGTCTCCCAGTACAACACATTTTTTGCCTGCAATGTCAATGTTGTGTTTTTTCAGCATGTAATAGAAACCGGGCAAATCTGTATTATAGCCGTATAATTTACCGTCTCTGTTGACGATCGTGTTCACGGCACCGATTGCTTTTGCATTTTCGTCCATTTCATCCAGATAAGGGATAACCTCCTGTTTATAAGGGATTGTGACATTAATTGCTTTAAATGCACGCTTCTCCATAAAAGGTTTAAATTCTTCGCGTGTCAATGGGCAGATATCGTAGGTGTAATCCGCCAGCATTTCATGAATGTCTTTTGAATAGCTGTGTCCTAATTTTTCTCCAATCAAACCGTAATCCATATTTTTATAACTCCTCTCTTTTGCCGGGGAATTTTTTATGCAGCCCGTTTCTTATGATAGCGCATTTTTGGGGCTAACGCAAGCAGTGCGCTGCCCTAAATTTTGTGTGAATAATTCCAATCGTGATTCATATATATGGGATAGAGGAGGTGAAAAGGTGGACAAAGACAAACAGAAAGTAAAAAAAGAAGAAATATACCGTATTTTGGCGCTTTCGGTACGAAAATTGTTTCAGTGCAGCGAACTTGATTTTTGTCAGCTGCAGGAAATCCGGCTGCGCATCGGTGAGCCGCTTCTGGTCGTTTGCCATGGCAGAGAGCTTTTTATGTCTTTGCACGGAGGTTTTACAGAGGACCGCAGTCAGGCATATCTGGTTGAAAAGAAAGATGTCAGGGAAACCATGGAATATATTAGCAACTATTCCATGTATGCCTTTGAGGAAGAACTGCGTCAGGGATTTATTACTGTCAGGGGCGGTCACCGCGTCGGAGTGGCGGGAAAATTGATTTTAGAGGGCGGACGGATTAAAAATATGAGGCATATTTCTTTTCTGAATATACGGCTTGCACATGAGATCATTGGCTGCGCTGATTCGGTGCTCCCCTATTTACTGCAGGGCGGGCGGCTTTTGCATACGTTAATTATTTCGCCGCCGCGCTGCGGCAAGACAACACTGCTTCGTGATTTGATCCGTCAGTTATCCAATGGGGACGGTCATTTTAACGGGATGACAGTAGGGGTGGTAGATGAACGTTCTGAGCTGGGGGCGTGTTATCTTGGGGTGCCGCAGAATGACCTGGGATGCAGAACAGATCTTTTGGACGGATGTCCGAAGGTTCAGGGAATGATGATGCTGGTGCGCTCCATGGCACCGCAGATTATTGCAGTTGATGAGGTTGGCTCCAGAGAGGATGTAGAGGCCATGGAATATGTTATGGATTCCGGAATACAGCTTCTGGCAACAGTGCATGGCTCTTCGATTGATGAGGTGAAAAATAAACCGGTACTGGAACGACTGATCCGGGAACGGCGTTTTAAACGATATGTTGTACTCAAAGAGAACCAGATTGGATGTATTGAAAGTATTTTTGATGAGAGAGGAACCATACTTTTTCCGGGAAATCATTTGGAAAGACTGACAGGGCTTGAAGCATGCTAAAGCTGTTGGGAGCCTGTCTGGTGCTTTTGGGAAGCAGCGGATTGGGATGGTATGCTGCCGGGCGGTACGCCGCCCGGATTCATATTTTGGAAGAGCTTGAGCAGGCGCTTCAGTTTCTGTATGGGGAGATTGAATATGCCGGCTGTGATATGGCAGAGCTGTTAGGACAGCTTGCGCTGCGTGGACAACTTTTCTCTGCATTTTTTGCGCAGATGCAATCAAAAATCCTGCTTTATGATGGAAATCCTTTTTCTTACCACTGGAGACAAAATCTGACTGCAGTGACAGGCTATGAAACGCTGCAGAGGGAAGATCTGGAGCTTCTTTGTGCGATCGGAGACAACCTGGGCAATATGGACAGGCAGACACAGCTTCACACGATTCAGATATTCAGAAAAAGACTGGGAGAAATTGTAGTACAGGCAAGAAGGGAATATCGGGCAAAAGCAAAGGTCAGTGGAGTGATTGGAGTGACGGCAGGTTTGTTTTTGGCAATTATTCTGATCTGACAGAAAGAAAGGGAGAGAAAATGACAATCAATTTGATTTTTAAGATTGCAGCGGTGGGGATACTGGTATCTGTGCTGGGACAGGTTTTAAAACATTCAGGCAGGGAAGAGCAGGCGTTTTTGGTAAGTCTTGCAGGATTAATCCTGGTGCTTTTGTGGGTGGTTCCGTATATTCTTGAGCTTTTTGAGACAATTCAATCCCTGTTTTCACTTTGACAGAAAGGAGAGCAGCATGCTGAAAGCAGCAATCATTGGTGTTATGGCAGTTTTTTTGGCGCTGCCATTAAAGAGAGACAAGGCAGAGTTTAGCATGCTTGTGATTCTGGCGGCATGCCTTGTCATTCTGTTTCTTGCGGTTGGAAAGCTGGAGGATATTCTGGGGATTGTGCAGCAGGTAGAGGGATATCTCGGCGAAGGCGCCTCTTACGTAGAAATTCTTTTAAAAATGGTAGGGATTACTTATGTTGCAGAGTTTGGAGCAAATTTGTGCCATGATGCAGGCTGCGGAGCAGTTGCAAACCAGATTGAATTTTATGGGAAATTGATGATTTTGGCAGTCAGCATGCCGATTGTTCTGACACTGATTGAGACGATAGCAGCGATCTGATGCAGAATCCGGCTTCTTTATTTTTGATCAGGCGCAAAGCAGAAAGGAGAAAACGTGGGGGAGACAGAAGAGCTGTTGGATGAGATATCTTATGATGAGATTCAGACGGCGGTAGATAATATGTTAGGAGAGCAGAGCTTTTCTTTTGGGGAATATGTCAGCAAGTTGATGTCTGGACAAATGCCGGTTTCGGCAGAGGGTCTTTTTCAGACAGCTATCAATGGATTTTTGTCAAATGTGCAGCAGGAAAAAAACTTATATGTGTATCTGATTCTGATCGCGTTAGTGGGAGCGCTGCTCAGTAATTTTTCCACTCTTCTGCAGGGGAAGCAGATGGCAGATACTGCATTTTATATGGTTTACCTCTTATTTTTTTCCGTGCTGCTGACTGCGTTTACCCAGGTGTCGCAGATTGCAGAGGACACACTGGGGCAGCTTCTTGATTTCATGAAAATACTGACGCCGTCATATTTTATGACCATGGCGTTTTCGCAGGGAGCTGCAGTTTCAGGGATTTATTATCAGTTTACGCTTGTCATGATTACGCTGGTGGATTATGTTCTGGTAAAATTTGCGATACCGGCGATTCACGTTTTTTTTCTGCTGCGGGTTGCCAATCAGCTTTCCGGAAGGGATATGTTTAGCAAGATGGCAGAGCTGATTCGGGATGTAGTGAAATTTGTGATGAAAACTCTTTTTGGCGTCATGATGGGAATCAATGTGATTCAAGGGTTGGTACTGCCTGTGGCATCTAAAATGGAAAGTACGGCAGTAGTAAAAATGGCAAGCGCAATTCCGGGCGTTGGCAATACCATCAGCACAGTGACGAGCACTGTACTCTGTGCCGGCACACTAGTAAAAAATGCGGTGGGTGTTGTGGGGGTACTTGTCGTTTTGTTTTATTGCGGGATGCCGCTGCTTCATCTGGTGGTGAGCCGTTTTTTGTTTCAATTAATCAACGCAGTGATTCAGCCGGTTTCGGATAAGCGGATTGTAGCCTGTATTGCAGGGGCGGCAGAATCTCTGCAGCTGCTAACTTATGCCCTGTTTGTCGGGTGCATGATGTTTGTGCTGTCGATTGCCCTGATGAGCGCCATGACAGGAAGCTGATATACAGCAGGGAAAGGGAGGAAGATTTGAAAGAGCTGATACAAAACATATTGATTTATCTGATACTGGTGTCGCTGCTTCGCGGATTAATTACAAACCCAAAGTATCAGCAATATTTTCAGTTTTTTAGCGGATTGATTTTAATGCTTCTTTTGCTGTCTCCGGTTATTTCGCTGATGGAGGGGGAGGAAGGCTGGTTTGCGCTGCTGCAGGAAAATGTGCTGCAGATGGATTTGGATGAGGTGAAGGGGGAAATGGCAGTTGCAGAGGGGAAATTTACGGACGTTCTGGAAAAGGAATATCAGGAGGTAGTTGAAGAACAGGTGGAGGCGCTGGCCAGGGAGCAGGGAATGGTTCTGGAGGACACGGTGGTGGAATTAGAAAAGGAGGAAGAAGAGTATCGGATTGCATCCATTTCCGGGAGAGTTTCTGAAGCAGAAACCGATTTATCCGATCGTGCAGTTGAGACAATCCAGATCGGGGAGGACCAAAAGCTTTCGGAAGAGGATGATTCCAAAAAAGCAAAGAAGCTGCAAAAGAAGCTGTGCAGTCAGTTTCTGGTCGGAGAGGAGCAGGTGCATTTATGGAAATAAAAAAGAATACCATTCGGGATATTCTGCAGAAGGTTGGATTGCCCAAGCTGGTGCTTTTAGTTTTGACGGGGATTATATTGCTGGTTTTGTCATTTCCATCCGGTGAATCAGACAGTGATACGGTATCTGAGACGGAAGAAACTACAGAACAGAACGAAGCAGAGGCGCTGGAAGCAATGGAGGCTTATGCCAGACAGCAGGAAGAGGACACAAAAAATATTTTATCGAAAGTAGAGGGGATTGGGGAGGTAGAGGTTATGGTGACGCTGGCGGCATCGGAGGAAAAGATAGCACTTCAGGATGATGATGTATCGGATGATACTGTGACAGAAGAGGATCAGCAGGGCGGAACCAGGGAACAAAGCAGCTATAGCTCGAAAAAAGAAAGTGTCCTTGTAGAGGAGGATGGCACAGAAAACCCTTATGTGATACAGGTCAATGCGCCATCTGTGGAAGGCGTGGTGGTTGTGGCAGAGGGTGCAGATTCCGGGCAGATAAAAAAGGAAATAATCGAGGCAATCCAAGCATTATTTCCGATTGAAGCTCATAAGATTAAAGTGATGAAGATGAAATAAGGCTGTGAAACGCTCAGCAGAAACAGGGACAGGAGGGCAACGTGAAAAAGGTAGTTAGAAAAAATCAGATTATTATTACGGCGCTGGCAATTATGATTGTGGTGGCAGGTTATTTGAATTTTACTGGTCAGGAAATCAGCACCAGCGGCCTGGTTAATTCTCAGAGTAAGGAAACCTCTGCCGGGGTGGAAGACACGGAGGACGAAGGAGAGGATGAACAGGATGGAGAGGATAGTGTCGAAACGTCTGCTGAGGAAGCTGATTCGGAGGAAGATGGAGCAACAGATATATCAGCGGAGGATGATGGCGAAGATGGCTATACGGTGAATGAGGACGGAGAGATTGTTGCGTCTGAGGAAAATCCGGGAGAGGCTGTTATGGTGTCCAATACCCTGAGCAGTGATTATTTTTCTTCCGCCAAATTGTCCAGGGAGCAGAGCCGTGCCAAAAATAAAGAAACACTGATGGAAATTATTAACAATGAGGATTTGAGCTCGAAGGATAAAAAATCGGCTGTCAATGAAGTTGCTACAATCACAAAATGGGCAGAACAGGAAAACGCCGCAGAGCTGATGCTGGAAGCCAAGGGATTTTCCGAGGCGGTCGTCAGTATAAGCAGTGACAGCGCAGATGTGGTTGTGAACGCAGAAGAGCTTTCGGAGCAGCAGATGGCGCAGATTGAGGATATTGTCAGAAGAAAAACGGATGTGGCAGCAGAAAATATTGTTATCACCCCGGTAACGGTAGAAGAGGAGTAAACGGAAAGAACAGCTTTTGTGTGAAAAGCTGCATTTGCCGTTTGTGATCGCTGTTTGTGACTGCCGTATGTATTTGCCGTTTGTGATTATCGTTTGCATGGTTGTTTGCAAACCGATTGTTGCATTTATGCTGTGTTTTGATTATAATCAGTATAGAAAATAGTGTCTTGACGTGAATGAAGGAGGTTCGATTGTGGGCAAAACACAGGAAACACAGGAGAATACGACAGAAAATATAAATATGGGCGAGGTTAAGATTGCTGCGGATGTGGTTGCAGCGATTGCAGGTCTAGCGGCAAACGAGGTTGAGGGCGTTCATTCAATGGTGGGTAACCTTACAAATGAGCTGATCGGCAGGCTGGGTGTAAAAATGACGCCAAAGGGAGTCAGGGTATTTATGGAGGACAGCGTTGTACGGGTAGATATTGTATTTAACATGAAATATGGGTACAGCATTCCAGAGGTTTCCAGACAGATTCAGGATAAAGTCAGCCAGCAGATAGAGACGATGACAGGCCTGGTTGTACCGGAAGTAAATGTCCGGGTTGCGGGGGTTTATCTGGCGGATTAAGAAAAAGGAAACGTCCGTGCTGCCGGAATTTATCTGGCGGATTAAGAAAAAGGAAATGTCCGTGCTGCCGGAATTTATCCGGCGGATTAAGAAAAAGAGAAAGAACAGGTACATTGAAAATGACAAAAAAGAGAAAACGAGAGAAGCTTTATATTATGCTTTTTCAGGTGGATTTTTATCATGAGGAGGATAGAAAGGAGCAGGCAGAGCTGTATCTGGAGCGGCTGGAAGAGCCGGATGCCACAAAAAAGGCAAAGGCGGAGGTTCGGGAGAGCTTTTATCAGATCATGGAGCATTTGCAGGAAATTGACAGCCAGATTGCAAAAAAAGCGCATGGCTGGGAAATCTCACGTCTGGCAAAGGCAGATTTGTCTGTGCTGCGCCTGGGTGTTTATGAAATTTTATTTGACGGAGAGGTGCCCGACGGCGTTGCGATTAATGAGGCAGTTGAGTTGGCAAAACGATATGGCGGTGACAAATCGTATCGCTTTGTGAATGGAATCCTGGGTTCGATTGCCAGAGAAAAGAAACAGGCAGAATAAATTCCTTCCGGTGTGCGGGCGGCTGCTGCGTTCGGCGCGGCGGGGAAAGAGGATATGAGGTTTGTTATGCAGGAAGTGAATACCGTTTCACAGGTTAATATGTATATTAAGAATCTATTTGCCAGGGATTATGCTTTAAAGCGGCTTCGTGTGAAAGGCGAGGTATCGAACTGCAAATACCATTCTTCCGGCCATATTTATTTTACAATTAAGGATAAAACCTCACAGCTTTCGTGTGTGATGTTTTCCTCCTACAGGAAGCATCTTGATTTTCGGATGCAGGAGGGGCAGAGTGTGATTGTTGACGGGAGCGTCAGTGTATTTGAGCGGGACGGCAAATACCAGCTGTATGCGGTTGCAGTCACACAGGATGGAGCCGGCCGGTTATATGAGGAATATGAAAAGTTAAAAAAGCGCCTCTTAGAAGAGGGGCTTTTTGATGACAGCAGAAAAAAGAAAATACCGGAATACGCAAAAAAAATCGGCGTGGTCACGGCACAGACAGGTGCGGTGATTCAGGACATCTGCAATGTATCCCGCAGAAGAAATCCTTATGTGCAGCTGATACTTTTTCCGGCAAGGGTGCAGGGAGAGGGAGCGCATCAGACGATTATCGAGGGAATCCGTTATTTTGAAAAAACAGATGTTGACACGGTTATTATCGGGCGGGGCGGAGGTTCGATTGAAGATTTGTGGGAATTTAATCAGGAGGCTCTGGCCAGGGTAATCGCCGGGTGCAAAAAACCGATTATCTCAGCTGTGGGGCATGAAACAGATACAACGATTGCAGATTATGTGGCTGACCTGCGTGCGCCGACGCCGTCTGCAGCGGCAGAACTGGCAGTGTTTGCCTATCGGGAATTTGAGATTGGGCTTCGGGAGTATGCTTATACATTAAACAGGCAGATGGAGCACATCCTGCAGATTTGTAAAATGCGGGCAAAGCAGTACGAGACATTGATTGGACATGCCGGTCCGGAGGATCAGATCCGGCAGAAGAGGCTGCTTATTGCGGACAGCAGTGAACGGATGAGGCGGATTGTGGAACAGAGGCTGACATCCGCGAAGCATCAGCTGGCATTGTATATAGAAGAGCTAAAAGGGCTTTCCCCTTTGGATAAGCTGCAGTCGGGATATTCCTATGTCTCTGACCAGCAGGGGAAGCATATTTCATCAGTAAAAGAGGCAGCTGTCGGGCAAACGCTGCAGCTTACCATGGCAGATGGAACATTAGAGGCGACGGTTGACGGGATACATTCCGGAATAAACGGAGGAAATGGAGCAGATTATGGCAAAAAAAGCGACGCTGGAGGAATCATTTGATGCGCTGGAGGAGATTATCGACGTGCTGCAGACGGGAAATCTGACGCTGGAAGAATCTTTTCAAAAATACGAAGAAGGCATGAAGCTGGTAAAAAACTGCAATGATGCGATTGATAAAGTAGAAAAGAAACTGCAGATTATCAATGGGGAGGAAGAGGCTTAAATGATGGTTTTAGAGGATGAGGAGTTTCAGGCAGTGCTTGAAGAGCGGACACGGCAGATAGAAGAGATTTT
This sequence comes from Clostridiaceae bacterium, assembly GCA_021200535.1. GTDB lineage: Bacteria > Bacillota > Clostridia > Lachnospirales > Lachnospiraceae > Butyribacter. Next base: position 9,548 of record JAJQGL010000005.1, read on the forward strand.
AAAACGGTCCCTTCCCCGGAAGGACGGCATGCAAAAGCAGGTTTTTGATGCAATGGAATACAGTTTAATGGCTGGCGGAAAACGTCTGCGCCCAATGATTGCCGGAGAGATGTACCGGCTGTTTGGCGGCGGTGAGCCGGAGGCTGCGGAAGCATTTATGGCGGCAATCGAGATGATTCATACTTATTCTCTGGTACATGATGACCTGCCTGCTATGGACAATGATGATTTCCGCAGGGGAAAAGCGACAACACATAAAGTTTATGGTGAGGATATGGGGATTCTTGCAGGGGATGCCCTGCTGAATTTTGCTTATGAAACGGCATTACTTGGTGCGCAGAAAGCAAAAAATCCGGGTGCGGCTGTCCGGGCATTGTCTGTGCTTGGACGAAAAGCGGGGGTCTATGGCATGGTTGGCGGACAGGTTGTAGATGTTGCGCTGACAGGGAAACCGCTTTCTGCCGAACAGCTGGAATTTATTTATCAGCTGAAAACGGGGGCGCTTCTGGAGGCTTCTTTTATGCTGGGGGCTGTTTTGGCAGAGGCGTCAGATGAGGATGTAATCAAAACAGAGCAGATCGGCAGAAATGTTGGAATGGCATTTCAGATTCAGGATGATATTCTGGATGTGACAAGTACATTTGAAGAGCTTGGCAAGCCGATTGGCAGTGATGATAAAAATGAGAAGAAAACCTATGTGAGCCTGTATGGGATGGAGCGGGCAAAGGAAGCGGTGCAGCGGTATTCGGACCAGGCATTGGAGCTGCTTGGGACACTGCCGGGAGAAAATGCTTTTCTCAATACCCTGATTATCAAATTGATTCATCGAAGAAAGTAAGGAGAAGAACTTTGGAAGAATTACTGGATCAGATAAAAAAAGCAAATGATATAAAAAAAATGGCTCCAAAGGACTACAATGCGTTAGCAAGACAAATCCGGTGCTTTCTGGTACGGCATATCAGCCATACTGGAGGTCATCTGTCCTCTAATCTGGGTGTGGTGGAGCTTACCATGGCGCTTCACCTGTGCTGTGACTTTCCAAATGACCGGATTATCTGGGATGTGGGGCATCAGTGTTATACCCACAAAATTCTTACCGGACGGAAAGATGGTTTTGAGAATCTGCGCCGGTTTGGAGGAATGAGTGGATTTCCCAAACGGGCGGAAAGTGACTGTGACGTTCTGGACACGGGACACAGCTCTACTTCGATTGGAGCGGCGCTGGGGCTTGCCAAGGCGAGAGATATCCAAAAGGAAAGCAGGAAGATTGTTGCAGTGATTGGGGACGGCGCATTGTCCGGCGGCATGGCATATGAGGCGCTTAACAATGCGGCAAGGCTGAAATCCAATATGATTATTGTACTCAATGATAACCAGATGTCTATCTCCAGAAATGTAGGAGGTATGTCAAATTATCTTGGGAAGATACGAACGAATACAAATTATACAGGGCTGAAAGAGGATGTGGAAAAGATTCTGCAGAGGATGCCTTTTATCGGAAATTCACTGACCGGCCACATTCGCAGTGTGAAAGATCTGGTAAAACGGATATTTATTCCCGGAATGCTTTTTGAAGATATGGGAATCACCTATATCGGACCGATTGACGGACATGATATCGGGCAGATGGTCACGGCGTTCCGGAGCGCATCCAAGCTGCAAAAGGCAGTTCTTGTGCATGTCATTACGCAGAAAGGAAAAGGCTATCTGCCTGCCATGAAAGATCCTTCTGCATTTCACGGAGTTGCGCCCTTTCGTGTAAAAGACGGTGTCGAGCGGAATGCCGGGAGCAGCCCGCTCACATATACAGATGTGTTCAGCCGGGCTATTGTGGAGCAGGCAAAACAGAATCCGCTGCTGACAGCAATTTCTGCGGCTATGCCGTCGGGGACGGGGCTGTCGGAATTTGCAAAACGCTATCCCGACCGGTTCTTTGATGTGGGGATTGCAGAGGAGCATGCGGTTACTTTTGCGGCGGGCATGGCTGCAGGGGGGCTCCGTCCGGTTGTGGCAGTATATTCAACCTTTCTGCAGCGGGCCTATGACCAGATTATCCATGATGTCTGCATTAACCGGCTTCCGGTTATCTTTGCGGTAGACCGTGCCGGGTTAGTCGGCAGCGACGGAGAGACACATCAGGGAATTTTTGATATGGCATTTCTTTTACAGATGCCGGGCATGACAGTTATGGCACCGAAAAATACGTGGGAAATGGAAGCGATGCTTTCTTTCTCAATGGAATACAGGGATGGCCCGGTGGCGCTGCGCTATCCGAGAGGAGAGGCATACCGCGGCCTGACTGAGTATACTGCCCCAATCGAATGGGGAAAAAGCGAATGGATTTACAAAGAGTCCCAAATTGTGCTGCTGGCAGTGGGAAGCATGGTGGAAACCGCGTTAGAGGTCAGGGAACAGCTAAAGGCAAAGGGGTTTGCAGTTTCGGTAGTCAATGTACGCTTTGTGAAGCCGTTTGACCGGGAAATGCTGGCAGATATTCCAAAACAGCATTCTGTTGTAGTTACAATGGAAGAAGGCGTGGCAGAAGGAGGCTTTGGGCAGCAGATTGCAGCGTGGTATCAGAAGGAAAAGGCGGTTTTTGTGTATTCGGCTGCGCTGCCGAATCAGTTTATTGAGCATGGTTCGGTTGCCCTTTTGAAAGAAAAGTACCGGCTGGATGCAAAAGGGATTGTCGCTCGGCTGGAAACCCTGCTTACCGGGGAAAGTAAATTGCAGGGAGGTGGTATCAGGTGAGCGAAAAAAAGAAAAAAGAACGGCTGGATGTTTTGCTGGTCAAACGGGCGTTGGCAGAATCCAGGGAAAAAGCAAAGAAGATCATTATGGCAGGAAATGTCTTTGTCGATCAGCAGCGGGAGGATAAGGCAGGAAGCACCTTTCGGGAGGACGCCCAGATTGAGATCCGGGGTACGGCGATGAAATATGTCAGCCGGGGCGGCTACAAACTGGAAAAAGCAGTCGGGCTGTGGAACATTGTGCTGCAGGGAAAAACCTGCATGGATGTCGGCTCATCAACAGGAGGTTTTACGGACTGCATGCTGCAGAATGGCGCATCAAAGGTATATGCGATTGATGTGGGAACCAACCAGCTTGCCTGGAAGCTGCGTCAGGATGCCAGGGTTGTCTCCATGGAAAAGACAAATATTCGTTATGTGACGAAAGAGGAAGTACCGGAGGAAATCGATTTTTCTTCCATTGACGTTGCCTTTATTTCGCTGACGAAGGTTCTGCTTCCCGTCAGAAATCTGCTGGCAGCAGGCGGGCGCGTAGTCTGCCTTGTAAAACCGCAGTTTGAGGCGGGGCGGGAAAAGGTTGGGAAAAAAGGCGTTGTGCGGGACCAAAAAGTACATTTTGAAGTTGTATGCCGTATAATGGCATTTGCCATACAGGCGGGATTTCAGATTTTAGATTTGAGCTTTTCCCCAATTAAAGGACCGGAGGGGAATATCGAATATTTGCTGTATCTGGAAAAAAACGTATTGCCGGAACCGCCGGACGATATGGGGGATGCGCCGGGGGTGTTGGAAGAGCAGTGGAGTATTCTTGCCGGAAAGGTAGTTGCACAGGCACATGATGAGCTGGCATAATGCTTTCCGGAAAAAGGAGAAAGACATGAAGCGATTTTGCATTATTACCAATAGTGACAAGCAGGAAAATCTTGACACGGTAGATTATATTGTATCCTTTTTGCAGCAGCGCAAATGCTCCTGTATTGTTATGGAGAACCGGCAGTGGGAGGCTGGGGAAATCCGTCATTTTACAGATGTTGGAAAAATTCCGGAAAATGTGGAATGTGCGATTGTGCTGGGCGGCGACGGTACGATGATTCAGGCGGCGATTGACCTGGTTCACAGGGATTTGCCGATACTCGGCGTAAATACAGGAACTCTGGGCTTTCTGACAGAGGTAGAGCAGAATCGTATTGATGTTAGTTTAGAGCGTCTGCTGCGCGGGGAATATGTTATAGAGAGCCGTATCATGTTAAAGGAAAGCCGGATGTTTCCAGGAGAGAACAGCCTTTCTTCCTGCTATGCGCTAAATGATATGGTGATCACGAAGCGGGGAGGCTGCCGTTTGATTACCGTTAAAGTTTTTGTCAATGGAGAGCTTGCTGACATTTACCGTGCGGATGGGCTGATTGTTTCCACGCCGACTGGGTCAACCGGTTATAATTTGTCTGCGGGAGGTCCGCTGCTTGCGCCCAATATTCATGCAATGGTTGTGACGCCGATTTGCGCGCATTCCCTGAACAAAAGAAGCCTTGTGCTGGATGGGGCAGACAAAATCGGGCTGGAAATTGGGCAGACAAAAGATTTTTGTCCGGACGAGGCGGTTTTGTCCGCAGACGGCAGGATTGTCGGCGAATTAAAAACAGGCGATATATTAGAGATTCAGGTACCGCATGCCGACACAAAGCTGATCAAGCTCTCCGGCATCAAATTCTACGAGAGAATGAGGGAAAAGCTGAACGGAGATTAATAAAAAGGAGCGATTTGCCATGAAGATGGAAAGGCGGACAAAAATATTAGAATTGATTGGGCAATATCCGATTGAGACACAGGAGGAATTGGCAGATCGTCTGGAACGAGCCGGATTTCCAGTGACGCAGGCAACCATTTCAAGGGATATACGGGAACTAAAGCTGACAAAGATTTCGGTGGATGGTGTTCATCAGAAATATGCCCAGCTTCAGGAAAAGGAAACAAACCTGGCACAAAAATACATCCGTGTCCTGCAGGATGGATTTCTCTCCATGGATCAGGCAGAAAATCTCCTTGTCATAAAAACGATTTCCGGTATGGCAATGGCGGTCGCAGCAGCGATTGATAATCTGGAAGTGCCGGGAGTGGTAGGCTGTATTGCAGGGGATGACACGGTTATGTGTGCCATTCACTCTGTCGGCGAGGTGCCGGCAGTGATGGCAAAATTTCAAAAACTGATGGGGTAGCAGGGGTGCAATCCGTTGACATTTTCGGGCACAGAGACTATACTAAAAAAGTGTTTATCTGGGGAGCTGACTGGCTGAGAGGGATAGAATCCGACCCATGACCTGATGCGGATAATGCCGCCGTAGGAAGTGTGAAAGACGAAAGGAATATCTGATTATCGTTTTCTGAATCATCTGACCAAATGCCTGCTTCATTATGCGGCTGCGGCATCTCATCCCTCCGCCCTGCAGATTGAAAAACAAAAATAAAACGCAAATATTTTGCAGAAATGAGGGAGATATGGACTATACGACACAGATGGATGCCGCCAGAAAAGGGATACAGACAGAGGAATTGCGGAAAGTGGCTGCAAAGGAGAACATCGAGCCGGAAAAGCTGCTGGGGCTTGTTGCGAAAGGACAGGCGATTATACCTGCCAACAAGCTGCATACATGCATTGAACCATGTGGAATTGGGAATCAGCTCTCGACAAAGATCAATGTCAATCTGGGAACTTCCAGAGACTGGACGGATCTGGATATGGAAATGGAAAAAGTCAAAAGTGCAGTAGAAATGGGAGCGGAAGCAATTATGGACCTGAGCTCCTTTGGAGATACACAGGCTTTTCGACGGAAGCTTACCGGTGAGTGCCCGGCAGTGATTGGAACTGTTCCAATTTACGACGCAGTCGTGCATTACCATAAGCCGTTAAAGGAAATCACAACAGAGGAATGGCTGAGCATTGTGGAGATGCATGCAAAAGATGGCGTAGATTTTATGACAATTCACTGTGGCATCAACCGGGAGACGGCAAAGCATTTCAAGGAGATGAAGCGTCTGACTAACATTGTATCCCGCGGAGGTTCTATTATTTTCGCATGGATGGAAATGACCGGAAAAGAAAATCCGTTTTTTGAACACTTTGACTGGATTCTGGAGATTTGCAGGAAATATGACGTGACGCTGAGCTTAGGGGACGCCTGCCGTCCCGGCTGTTTGGAGGACGCTTCCGATGTTTCGCAGATTCAGGAGCTAATCACGCTGGGAGAGCTGACAAGGCGCGCGTGGGAGAAAGATGTACAGGTCATGATTGAGGGGCCGGGACATATGCCGATTGACCAGATTGCGGCAAATATGAAAATTCAGCAGACTATTTGCAGCGGGGCGCCGTTTTATGTATTGGGGCCGCTTGTTACTGATGTTGCACCGGGATATGACCATATTACAGCAGCGATCGGCGGAGCGATTGCCGCGGCTTACGGCGCTTCGTTTCTCTGTTATGTAACGCCGGCGGAGCATCTTAGACTTCCGGATGTCAATGATGTAAAGGAAGGAATCATTGCATCCAAAATTGCAGCCCATGCAGCGGATATTGCCAAGGGCATTCCGGGTGCAAAGGACTGGGATAAGGCAATGAGCACCGCCAGAAAGAAGCTGGACTGGGAAGAGATGTTCCGGCTTGCGATTGATCCGGAGAAGGCGAGAAGTTACCGTGAGACAGCGGCGCCGGAGAAGGAAGATACCTGCTCTATGTGCGGCAATTTCTGCGCGGTTAAAAACATGAACCGGATTCTGGATGGGGAGATTGTATCGATCTATGATGAATAAACTGCGGCAAAAACAGCTGGCTGTTTAAAAGCTGCAGACAGAAGAAAACATTTATAACAGTTTACAAGTATTGTGCCTGTGATACAAAAATGGATTAGCGTATGCGGGCTGCGGAAAGGACATGGTTGGCAGTATGTCAGGACATTCAAAATTTTCAAATATAAAACATAAAAAAGAAAAAAATGATGCGGCAAAGGGGAAAATCTTCACCATTCTGGGAAGAGAGATTGCCGTGGCGGTAAAAGAGGGGGGAGCGGATCCGGCCAATAACGGCAAGCTCCGCGATGTTATCGCAAAGGCAAAGGCAAACAATATGCCAAATGATACGATTGAACGCGGGATTAAAAAGGCAGCCGGGAATATGGATGCCGTAAATTATGAAGAGGTAACCTATGAGGGATATGGCCCGAGCGGAACGGCAATCATTGTAAAAGCGCTTACGGATAACAAAAACCGTACGGCGAGCAATGTGCGCAATGCTTTTACCAAGGGCAGCGGAAGCGTTGGGACACAGGGGTGTGTCTCCTATATGTTTGATGAAAAAGGGCAGATTATTATTGACAAGGAAGAATGTGAGCTTGAGGCGGATGACCTGATGATGCTTGCACTCGATGCAGGGGCAGAAGACTTTGCCGAGGAAGAGGATTCATTTGAGATTGTTACGGCGCCGGAGGATTTCGGGGCAGTCCGCGAAGCGTTAGAGCAGGAAAAAATAATCATGGCAAGCGCAGAGGTAACGATGATTCCGCAGAACTATGTGACATTATCGGATGAAAATGATATCCGGCAGCTGCAGAGAACACTGGATTTACTGGACGAGGATGATGATGTACAGAACGTATATCACAACTGGGATGAATAAGGAAGCTATCACATGTCTGACACAAAAAATAAATCAGCAGTATCTTGCAAAAAATGCGTTCTCTGCCGATATATTTTTTATAGATATCAAAATGACAAAAAGATCGGATAGATTAATTGTTAAGGAACTGCTAAGAATTCATTTTGCATGTGACGCAGGATAATTCTATAACAGTTTCTAAGATAAAAGAACATGAGGAGGACCGGTATGGAGCGTTTGAAGAATATATGGAAAAACAAATGGGCATGGGGAGCCGGGATTACTGCAGTGTTTGCAGTAATCTTTTTCCTCGCCTTTTCTGCGGGAACGGGACAGGATATTCATGCGGCAGGAGATGCTGTCATCTATGACCGCGAGGGTAATACAGTCGATGGCGAATATACCATGCGCAGTGCCCGTGCAACGCTGCAGGTTTTAGGCTTGTCAGATGTCAAATCATATACGTGGTCTGTGCCGAATGATGGGGATCCTACGGTTGAGCTGGACTCCGATACAGTTAATACAAGAGAAGTTACCATGACAGCCATGAAAAATGGTAAGGTAGCTGTTACATTGCATGTCGAGTTTAATGACACGGAACAGGCGGCGCTTGATATTGTAACACAGGTAGAAGTCGTCTTTTCAATCAGTGAATATCTGGACCCGGATTCCACCAGCATACGTGACAATACAGAACTGCCGTCCGGCGTCAAAATGACAAAGATTACAAGCGAGGATGAAAGATATGCCCTGGTTATGGATCCGGATGGCTCTGTTTATCTTGGAAGCGACGGTTCTACTCAGGATGGTAACATTAACCTGACCTTTGGCGATGCGTGGGAAGCGCAGTGGGAAAGCTCTAACACAGATGTATTCAGCATCAATTCGACGACAAGGGAAATTCGTGCCATGGGCGTCGGCCGTGCAACGCTGACGGTAACGGAGACGATTGGTACAGATACATATACAGATTCGATTTATGTCTATGTCCGTCCGGAAATAACCGTTTATGATACCTCCGGATCTGAGGTGACGGCAGATTCCAGCGGAAGCTATTCGATTACGACGGGTTCCTATATTTCTTTAAATGGTAAATTTTCCGCAAATCCGCTTGAGGGTATCGGACAGAAGGTTCACTGGGTCATCGCCAATGAGGACAGCTCCGGTAATGTTGTGCTGGTGAGTGATTCCGATGGCAATACCGGAACCGGGGGAAGCGACACCTATCTGGAGTGGTCCGAGTCGAAACAGCAGTACCGTGTCACGGCAAAAGCGGGAAGCTACCGGATTTTGTTTTACGTATATGGTACGTATTCCTCCTTTGACGAGGTGCAGGCGCAGCAGCCTGGCTGCGCGCCGGCGAGCATTACGGCGGAGGTGCAGTGCAGCTTTACGGACAAGGAAGTGACACTGAGTCTGGGCGGATATTATTCACTGGCAAATGCATTCAATATTTCGCTGGATGTACTGACAAAGTCAGGAGAATTTTCGATTGAGTGCGTTGACTCGGATGGAAATACGACCAGTGCGGTCTATACAGATCTTTCCGAATGGGTGATCAGTGCGTCCAAAGGCCTTGTGGGAACAGACCTGTACCGGGTTAAGCATTTAGACACAGCGACGGTTAAGATACCCGGCATGTCGGTAGATGAGGTTACGGTGAAGGTTACAACCGGCAATACCTTTACGCTGAACGCTTCCGATGTCACCATGGTAACAGGAGATACGCTTGATTTATCCGGTGTGCTTGGCAGTGGTAATTTTCCGGATGGTTCTACATACGAATGGTCAATTTCGTCTACGGACTCTTCTTATATTGAGATTGTAAAACAGGAAAGCATGACGGCAACAATTTCTGCGAAAAAATCAACGCCGACGAACAGCAGGGCGACGGTGACATTATACTGGACGAATACAGAGGGAGTTACGCAGAGCGCCTCCTGTAAAATTACCGTCACAGATTCGGCGACCAGCATTGTGCTGAGCAAAACTTCCCTGACGCTGGCAACCGGGGAGTCAGAATATATAACCACAACGGTGCCTACCGGCAACCAGAATCTGGTGTGGGTATCTTCAAATGAAGATATTGTAACCGTTGATGTACAGGCAGGAAATACTGCGGCAAATATTATTGCCGGCACGACGGTTGGAACGGCAATCATTACCGTTTTAAATCCGGACAACAATGTATGTACGACTTTGACGGTAACGGTATCGCAGGAAATGACATCCCTTTCCATTGATTTGGGAACGACCTATGAGGTTGACCTGGCAAGGAGCTTCCTGCAGATGAATGCGGAATACGAACCGTCCAATGCCACTTCGACAGAAGTACAGTGGACGTCTTCCGATCGTACCGTTGCGGAAATTGATCAGGATGGCACCATTACACTGTTATCATCCGGAACAACGGTAATTACCGTTTCTTCTACCAATAACCCGACACCGTTAAATGCAACCTGTACCCTGACGGTTGTCACGACGAAGATTGAAACGATTGCATTGACGGAGACAGAACTGAATCTGATAAAAGGCGAAACATATACATTAGATCCGGTGATTACACCGGAAAATCCGGCAGACAAGACCATGACGTGGCAGTCGGCAGATACGAAGGTTGCGACGGTCGAGGACGGCGTGGTAACGGCAGTTGCAGTCGGAAGCACGGTTATTACAGTATACGGCGGCTATGCGGATCCGGTAACAGTGATTGTCAATGTACGCGATAAACTGCAAAGCATTGCTTTTGCGGAGACAAGAAAAGACATTACGGTTGGGCAGACATCACAGCTGAATGTGGTTTTTGATCCGTCAGAAAACGTGAATACGACATTGAGTTTCCGGTCTACGGACGAAACGATTGTAAAGGTAGATGAAAATGGTTTAATTACAGGTGTCAGTGAAGGTTTTGCCATGATTACCTGTATTGCAGAGGATTTAGGCGCAGAGGGTGCAATTACCTGTATGGTTTATGTCACTGCGGCGCCGGTCACCTTAACAGGGCTTTCGGTCGACCCGACAGAAGCGACGATCAAGGTTACGGAAACTGTTACAATTACGCCAAAGCTGACGCCTGAAAATGCAACAAACCAGAGCATTACGTATCAGTCAACGGATACGTCGGTTGCCACGGTGACGGAAGAAGGTGTTGTTACCGGTGTTTCTGCGGGTGTTGCGGTTATTCAGGTTGTTGCCACAGATACCAGTTCCGGCACTAGCATAACAGCGGTTTGTACGGTAACGGTACTTGAAGCAGTCGAATTTTCCCTGTCTCCGTCCTCAAGGGAGATTGCAGTTGGAAAAAGCTTCAAGATTAAGAAGGTGGTAAGTCCGTCAACAGCGAAAAAGGCAGCAACATGGAAATCATCTAACACCAAGGTTGCTACGGTCAATTCTTCTGGTAAGGTTACCGGCAAAAAAATTGGTTCGTGTACAATTACCTGTACGCTGACAACATATAACCAGAAAGCAAAATGCCGCGTGAAAGTAGCGAAATTGAAAACCTCGCTGAAGCTGGATAAAAAGAGCATTCGTCTGAACGTTGGCCAGACTTATACGTTGAAAAAGACAATTTCAACCAACAATTCAAAGAATCCATCTGTTAAGTTTTCATCAAAAAACAGTAAGATTGCTTCGGTGGGTTCGAAATCAGGAAGGGTTAAGGGAAAGAGTGTCGGGTCTACAATCATTACGGCAAAAACGACGGATTCCGTACATGCAACCGCAAAATGCCGTGTCACGGTAATCCGGCGGGCAAAAAGGGTTGTTTTAAATAAGACCTATGCCACTTGTTACGTAGGGGGAACCCTAAAGCTGCGTGCGACGGTTAAACCGGACAACACAACGATACAGAAGGTAAAATGGAAATCATCAGACAGTAAGGTTGCAGCAGTTGTCAGCTCCGGAAAGGTTACCGGAATTGCAGAGGGAGAAGTTACGATTACGGCAACGACGACAGATGGAAGCAACAAATCGGCGACATGTGTTGTCAAGGTGCTTGAAAGCATATCAGCGTCCAGCATTACGGTTTCACAGAGTGATCTGACCATGAAGAAAGGGGATAAGGCAAAGCTGTCTTATACCGTGCTGCCAAGCAACACATCGGATTCCATTAAGATGGCGTCAGATAATGAGCGCGTTGCGAAAGTGACCAATAGCGGCAAAGTGACCGCAGTTGGAACTGGTACGGCTACCATTACCATTACGTCAACCAGCGGCGTCACCGCAACTGTGGCGGTAAATGTTGTCGCACTAAATAAAACGTCCATTCGAATGAGGCAGTATGATACAGAGACACTGACAATGATGGGAACGAGCGATACGGTTACATGGTATTCTGCAAATAACAGAATTGCGACAGTTTCCAATGGAAAGATTACCGGAAAAGGAATAGGAGTAACCTATATCTATGCGACGGTTAATGGCTGCAAGGTCAGCTGTAAGGTCAGAATTGTATCTGTTAATACAAAGAAACGCTAAGTGGACTGACTATCACTGTGCTGGGGAGCATATGAGGTAGGAAGGAGAAACACGTTGTTACTGAATTTACATGTAAAAAATTTTGCAATTATTGATGAGCTGGAGGTGGATTTTGCCAGCCGGCTAAATGTCCTGACAGGGGAAACAGGAGCCGGTAAATCTGTTATTATTGGCTCAATTACGATTGCGCTTGGCGGGAAAATCACAAAGGACATGATTCGGACCGGTGCAGAGTATGCACTTGTCGAATTGATTTTTTCCGTAGAGGATGAAAATGACAGAAAAAAACTGGAGGAAATGGACGTTGCCATGGAAGAGGATACGCTGATGATCTCCAGGAAAATTTCAAAAAGCCGGACGATTAACCGGATGAATGGTGAGAATGTAACGGTGGCAATGATCAGGCAGGCAGCGTCTCTGCTGATTGATATTCATGGGCAGAATGAGCAGCAATCCCTGCTGCACAAGGCAAAGCATCTTGAAATTCTTGACCGCTATGCCAGACAGGCAATGCAGGGAAAGGATGCAGAGTTTGCAAAGGTATACGCAGAATATAAACATCTCAGGCAGGAACTTGCCGGTAATGAGATGCCGGAGGAAGAGCGTTTACGGGAAATTTCCTTTCTGCAGTTTAGTCTGGAGGAAATTCAAAACGCACAGCTGATACCGGGCGAAGAGGAAGAGCTTGCACAGCGCTACCGCAGGCTGTCCAATGCCACGGATTCTATGCAGGGGTTATCTGAAATTTATCAGTTGACAAGCGGGCAAAGCGGTTCTGTATCGGAAAAGCTTGCAGAGGGAATACGGATTTTATCGAAACTGTCGGAGTATGACGGTAAGCTTGCCGAATTTTACAGCCAGCTTTCGGATATTGATTCGCTGGTAACTGATTTTAACCGTGACATATCGGCTTATATGGATGAATTTGATGATGGGCAGGAAGAGCTTGCGCATGTAGAAAAAAGACTGGATTTGATACGCAGCATAAAGGCGAAATATGGTGCGACAACAAAAGAAGTCATGCAATACGCAGATGAGATTAGTCAGAAGATAGAGCGCCATCAGGAATATGACGCTTACCGCAGAGAGCAGCTTGCAAGGCTTGCTTCTCTGGAAAAGCGGCTGGCTGTGTTGGCAGAGGATGTCTCTTCTGTGCGGAAAACAGCGGCCAAGCAGCTTGAAAAGGACATTTCACAGGCGCTTATTGATTTGAATTTTTTACAGGTACTTTTTTCCATACAGATAACAAAACGGCAGGAGTATACGGCAGCCGGGTTTGATGATGTTGAATTTATGATTTCCATGAATCCGGGTGAGGCGCTCCGACCTTTGGGAGCTGCGGCATCCGGCGGTGAATTATCCAGGATTATGCTGGCGGTTAAGGCAGTCCTGGCAGACCACGACAAGATTTCAACAATGATTTTTGATGAGATTGATGTCGGTATCAGCGGACGGACGGCACAAATGGTTGCAGAGAAGCTTTCCTGGATTGGAAGAAAGCATCAGGTAATTTGCATTTCCCATCTTGCGCAGATTGCAGCCATGGCGGATACCCAATATTTGATTGAAAAGGCGAATGATACGCAGCATACGCACACGGAGATCCGAAAACTGAATCAGCAGGAGGCAGTGGAAGAGCTGGCAAGAATACTGGGCGGTGCGGAGATTACAGATGCGGTGCTTGCGAGCGCAGAGGAGATGAAGCAGCTGGCAGCGCAGCGAAAAGAAAAAAATAATGAAGCTGAACCGGATAAAGCATAATTTTTTAAGACTGGTATATGATAAAAAATATACCAGTTTTTTGCTTTTGGAGGTAATGCAATGAAGAACGATTTCAGACAGGATAAAGATAGAAAATTTGTACCGGCGGCTGCCATGACGGCAGTCATGACAAAGGCGCAGCGGAGAAAAGCCCGATTGCTGTTAAGCGGTTTGCTGGCGCTTAATCTGTTGCTGATTGGCATGTGGTACTGGAAAGCGATGGATGAGAAAGTGCCTAACCACGTATATTTATTCCAAAATCAGGACATGCAGCTGGACTTTTCTGTTCCGATGGTCGGGGAATGCCAGGAAGCGAAGGATGTAATCGCAATTCAAAGCAGCACACAGAATGATTCGGACAGCCAGTCATTTTCAATGGACCAGCCATTGACAGTGACGGCAAGCGAACTGGGCAGCTATCAGGCAGAGGTAAAGCTTTTCGGGCTGTTTCATTATAAATATATTGAATTTGACGTCATTGAGGAAGCGAAGGTAATGCCGTCAGGAAAGGCAGTAGGGTTATATTTACAGTCTGATGGCATTATGGTGTTAGGGACATCAGAGATTCAGGGAAAGGATGGCTTTTCCTATGAACCGGCAAAGGATATCCTGCAGCCGGGAGACCGCATTTATCAGATTGAGGACCAGAAGGTTGAGAGTATAGACGAGGTTGTACAGGTGCTGCAGCAGGTGAAAAAAAAGAAGGTCAAACTGCAGCTTGTGCGTGAAGAGCAGACTATAAAGGTAAAGCTGGAGACGGTACTGGCGAAAGATGGGGAATACAAGATTGGCGTATGGCTGCGGGAGGATACAGAAGGGATAGGAACCCTGTCATTCGTAACGGAAAACAACCAGTTTGCTGCCCTCGGACACGGCATTACAGACGTAGATACCGGAAAGCTGGTTGCGCTGGAGCAGGGAAGTGTTTATCCTGCTAAAATACAGGGTATAAAAAAGGGGGAAGCAGGAAACCCGGGAGAGCTGATCGGCAGTGTGAAGCTTGGCGCATCAAATCTGCTGGGCACGATTCAAAGCAATACTGCACTGGGTATTACCGGAACGGTAACAGAGGACGGATATCAGTATCAGGAGGATGAAGCGCTGCCGGTTGGTTTAAAACAGGAGGTGGAGGAAGGTAAGGCATGGATTTATTGCCAGTTGGGGGAAACCGTAGAAAAGTTTGAAATATCCATTGAAGAAATAAACCGCAATTCAAAGGACAACAAGGGGCTGGTGATTCGGGTGACAGACGAGGATTTGTTAAAGCGGACTGGGGGAATCGTACAGGGGATGAGCGGAGCCCCCATTATTCAAAATGGCAAGGTGATTGGTGCAGTCACCCATGTTTTTGTAAATGACCCGACGGGCGGGTATGGCACATTTATGGAAAATATGCTGTAAGCATTATCTGAAGCTGCAAAGTGTGTACCACCAGATGATTATGTCGAAAAGTAAGAGATGTTTTGCGTTGATACTCGTTTCATTTCCCGCATATAATGGTGTCAGGATCAAAAAGAGATTGTCCTGAGAGAAATCAGATGCCGGAGGCAGAAAGGAAGGCATAATGCAAAATGTAAAAGTCTTAATCGTGGATGATAACAAAAGAATTGTTAATTTATTAAAAGAAGCACTTTCCAGAGAAGAAGAAATTCAGGTGGCAGGGACAGCGGCAGATGGGGAAGAAGCGCTGAAACTGATTCATACGTTAAAGCCTGATGTTGTACTGTTGGATTTGATTATGCCCAAAATAGATGGCTTAGGGGTGATGGAACGCCTGCAAAACAGTGATGAGGAGGATAAGCCGCAGGTTATTGTCGTGTCTGCTGTCAGTCAGGAAAATATTACGGAACGCGCTTTTTTGCTTGGTGCAGCGTATTATATTTTAAAGCCGTTCGACACAAGGGTTTTAGTCAGCAGGGTGAAAGCAGTTGGGATTGACGGTAAAGGGGAAAACAAAGTCATCAATACGGTATTTGAAAACCATATTCCCAAATTTCAGAATACGCTGGAGGCAGAGGTGACAAACATCATTCATGAGATTGGGGTGCCGGCGCATATTAAGGGATATCAGTATCTGCGGGATGCGATCATCATGTCGGTCAATGATGCGGAAATGCTGGGCGCCATTACAAAAAGGCTGTATCCAACGATTGCAAAAAACCATCAGACAACTTCCAGCAGGGTGGAGCGTGCGATCCGCCATGCGATTGAGGTTGCATGGAGCCGTGGAAAAATGGATACAATAGAAGAGCTTTTCGGCTATACAGTCAGTTCGCGGAAGGGCAAGCCTACCAATTCAGAATTTGTTGCTTTAATTGCAGATAAAATCCGTCTCGAATATAAGATGCGTGCATAGGCAGAGAAATAAAACAGATCAGCGAAATGCGAAAAAATATTTAAAGAAAATATAGTGAAAAGAAATCAAAAAAATATACTGAAAAGAAATCAAAAAATATACCGAAAAGAAATCAAAAGAAAATAGGCAAATAAATCCTTTGCATGGACAGCTTTTTACGCTATAATATAAAAGTAAGCGTTAGATATTTTGTTGCAGGGAAAATGCTGCGTTTCGAAAAAGAAACGTTTTCTTATGCACAGGGCGGAATAAAAAGGAGGTTGCCATGAAGAACATATTATTTGTTGCATCAGAGTGCGTGCCATTTATCAAAACGGGGGGCTTGGCAGATGTTGTGGGTTCACTGCCGAAATATTTTAATAAAACAGAATTTGATGTCCGTGTTATGATTCCGAAGTATGCGTGCATTCCGGAGGAATGGAAGCAGAAAATGAATTATCGGACACATTTTTATATTGATCTAGCATGGAGAAAGCAATACGTTGGAATTTTAGAGATGGAATATGAGGGAGTCAAGTTCTATTTTGTGGATAATGAATTTTATTTTTCCGGCTTTCAGCCATATGGAAATATTCATGAGGATATTGAAAAATTTGCGTTTTTTTGCAAGGCATCTCTTTCAGCACTTCCGAGTATCGAATTCCGGCCGGACATCATTCATTGCCATGACTGGCAGACCGGCTTGATTCCGGTGTATCTGAAGGATATGTTCAGTGAAAATCCGTTTTACAACAATATCAAGACCATAATGACAATACATAATCTGAAATTCCAGGGAATCTGGGATCTCCAGAAGGTGAAAGATATCACCGGCCTGAAGAGTTATTTCTTTACGGCGGATAAGCTGGAGGCCTATGGCGACGCCAATTATCTCAAGGGCGGCATTGTATATTCTGATATGGTGACGACAGTCAGTGAATCTTACGCCGAGGAGATCAAAATGCCGTTTTACGGAGAACATCTCGATGGGCTGATGCGTGCCAGAAGCAACAGTCTGGTAGGAATTGTGAATGGTCTGGATTACAACGAATACAATCCGGAAACCGACCCGATGATCTATAAAAACTATAATGCAAAAACATTCCGGAAAGAAAAAGTGAAAAATAAGCGTGGACTGCAAAAGGAGCTTGGCCTTGCAGAGGACGACAAGAAGTTTATGATCGGCATCTGTTCGCGCCTGACAGACCAAAAAGGGCTGGATTTGGTGGACTATGTGATTGAAGAGATTTGTGCAGAGGACACGCAGCTGGTTGTACTGGGAACCGGCGAAGAGCGCTACGAAAATCTGTTCCGTCATTTTGAATGGAAATATCACGACAGGGTTTCTGCCAATATTTTTTATTCCAATGAACGGTCCCATAAGCTGTATGCGGCATGTGACGCATTTTTAATGCCGTCGCTGTTTGAGCCTTGCGGCCTGAGCCAGCTGATGAGCCTTCGATACGGTACGGTGCCGATCGTGCGTGAGACAGGCGGTCTGCGTGATACGGTAGAGCCATACAACGAATATGAGAGCAAGGGAACTGGTTTTTCTTTCTGCAATTACAATGCACATGAGATGCTAAATACCATTCGTTATGCGAAGGATGTATATTACAACCGCAAAAGAGAGTGGAATAAAATCATTGACCGCGGCATGGCAATGGATTTTTCATGGAACAGCTCTGCAAGTAAATATGCAGATTTGTACAACCGTTTATAGATAACAGGAGATAAAAAGCTGTGCGTTTAGACAAATATTTGGCGCAGGCTGGCATGGGAACCCGTTCTGAGGTGAAGAAGCTTATTCGTCAGGGACGGGTTCTTTTCAATGAGACGCCTGCAGACAGACCGGAACGGAAGGTGACGGAAAATGACAGGGTTTTCGTGGATGGGAAGCAGGTTGTGTGGGAACAGTATGAATATTTTATGCTGAATAAGCCTGCCGGAGTTGTGTCTGCGACAAAGGATGCAAAGGACAGAACCGTGGTTGATTTAATCAAATGTCCGCATAGCAGAGAGCTTTTTCCGGTGGGAAGGCTTGACAAAGATACGGAGGGGTTATCTCTGCTGACAAATGATGGTGCGCTCGCCCACAGGCTGCTGTCCCCTGGAAAGCATGTTGAGAAAACATATTTTGTCCGTGTTACCGGAGTACTTACAGAACAGGATATATTATTTTTCCAAAACGGCATAGATATCGGGGATAGTACGCTTACAAAGCCGGCTGTGCTGTCACGGATAGAAAAAGGACAGAGAGCTGCTGCCACGGGAGAGACTGTCTGTACAGAGCTTTTTATTACCATTACAGAAGGGCGCTATCATCAGATTAAGAGAATGTTTGCCGCTGTGGGGAAAAAGGTTTTGTACCTCAAAAGAGTTTCCATTGGCGGCCTGCAGTTGGATCAGGGGTTGAAGCCTGGGGAATACCGAAGGCTGACGGAGCAGGAGAAAGCAGACCTTTGCAAAGGGAATTTCTGAAAATTTTGATAAGAAAATGATAGTTACTATTCACAATCCTCTACCGACATGCTGGGAATAGTAACAAATGATGAGAAAATATAGATGAGAAAATTTTCGGAAAAATACTTGACCTTTGGGATGAATTATTATAGAATAAATACCAGTGCTGAAATAGCTCAGTTGGTAGAGCACTTCACTCGTAATGAAGGGGTCGTCGGTTCAAGTCCGATTTTCAGCTTACTGCAGGAAACCGCATCTGGTGTATGGATACGCCGGGTACGGTTTTTTCAATATAGCGGGCTTTTATAAGAATTTTAAAGAAAGGGAAAAGATTATGGCGGGGACAATGGTTCATCTGACCGTGGCAGAAATACTCTGGCAGGTCATGCAAGAGAGGAATATGGCATATGTGTCGTTTGACAGCAGACCGCAGGAGGATTTTTTTGTCGTTGGAAATATCTGTCCGGATGGTATCATGGCACGGGAGAACTATCAGCGGGAGATGAAGCTGCATACACATTTTCGGGACGGCATTCCGGACGGAAGTTTTGATGCACCGGGCAAAGTTCAGCTGTTTGAAGAGCGGATGCAGCAGTTTTGGGGGCAGCATCTTGCAGAGGAACAGCAGACACCGGGTTTGTATCTGGGCTATGTTACCCATATGATGACAGATGAGTATTTTATTTTGGAAGAGCGGCCGAAATTTTTTAGGAATATAGCGCGCATAGGGCTGACGCAGCGCGACCGGGAAACCTTTGTGCGCTTTAACCGGGAGACGGATCTGGTGGATTTTAAACTGCTCCGGCAATACCCGGTTTTGCAAAATGCAAGGCAGTCATTGGAGCGGGTGCCGGAATATGAGATTCGGGGAATGATTACCGCATCGGAGCTGACAAAAAGCCGGAAATGGATTATCCAGCATTTTTTTGAAGAGGAGCATGACAATGAGGAGGCTGAATTTCTGGCGTATGACAGTATGGTATCGTTTATCAGGGATGTCGCTGCACGGATTACAGACCGTCTTTTGACAGAAGGCTATCTGCAGGCAAGAAAATCCTAGTACAAAATTAAGTTTTGGAAAAGAAAAAAGGGTTGTCCGAAACAACCCTTTTTTGGATGATTGGTACAGGCATCCTGCCGTACGCTTTTTATACGCAGCCCTGTGCTTTCATTGCTTCTGCCACTTTCAGGAAACCGGCAATATTTGCACCTGCCATGTAGTTTCCTTCCATGCCGTATTCTTTAGAAGCCTCATCGCAGGACTTAAAGATTTCAACCATGATGCTCTGCAGCTTCTGGTCAACTTCTTCAAATGACCATGCAAGTCTCTGGGAATTTTGAGTCATTTCCAGACCGGAAGTCGCTACGCCGCCGGCGTTTGCAGCTTTAGCCGGACCGTACAGCATGTTGTTTGCAAAATATACGTCGATTGCTTCCGGTGTAGAAGGCATATTTGCGCCTTCTGCGACAGCATAACAGCCATTCTCTGCCAGAGCCTTTGCGCTGGCTTCGTCAATTTCGTTCTGTGTAGCACAAGGAAGGGCAATGTCGCATGGAATCGTCCAGATGCCGCTGCAGCCTTCTGTATATGTAACGTTTTTGTGCGTTGTTCTCTCAGCGTATTCTTTGATTCTTCCTCTTTCCACTTCCTTAATCTGCTGAACAAGTGAAAGTTCAATTCCATCCGGGTCATGGATGTAGCCTGCAGAATCAGAGAGTGCAACTACCTTTGCGCCGAGTTCAGTAGCTTTCTGTGTAGCATAGATTGCTACATTTCCGGAACCAGAGATGACAACAGTCTGGTCTTTAAAGCTCTTGCCGTTTGCTTTTAACATTTCTTCGGTAAAATAGCACAGGCCATAGCCAGTAGCTTCTGTACGCGCAAGAGAACCGCCGAATGTCAGTCCCTTGCCGGTCAGTACGCCAGACCATTCATTGCGGATTCTTTTGTACTGTCCAAACATATATCCGATTTCACGTGCACCGGTTCCAATGTCGCCGGCAGGAACATCACAGTCTGGTCCGATATGTCTGCAAAGCTCTGTCATAAAGCTCTGGCAGAAACGCATAACTTCTCCGTCGCTCTTGCCTTTCGGATCAAAATCAGAACCGCCTTTGCCGCCGCCCATAGGAAGCGTTGTGAGGCTGTTTTTAAAGATCTGCTCAAAACCAAGGAATTTGATAATACCGCTGTATACGGATGGGTGGAGACGAAGTCCTCCCTTGTAAGGTCCGATTGCAGAGTTGAACTGAACACGGAATCCTCTGTTTACCTGAGTCTTGCCATTGTCATCAACCCAAGGCACGCGGAAAATAATCTGTCTCTCTGGCTCAACGATACGCTCGAATACACCGGCTTCTACTAAGTCGGGTCTTTTTTCAACAACTGGTTCGAGTGAGACAAAAACTTCTGTTACTGCCTGAATGAACTCCGGTTCACCGGCATTTCTCTTTTTTACTGTTTCCAGTAAATCAATTAAATACTGATTTTTTAACGCCATTGCTAAAAAACCTCCTTCATAATATTTTGTGTACCCCATTGTACTGTGTTTTGAACGCAGAACAAGCAGCAAAGTAGAAGAAAATCCCCATTTTGCTGTGGACGTAATATTAGTATCGCATGATTTTTTGCAAAATTCAATCTTTTTCTACGAAAACAAAGTAAAAAGACCAAATAACAGTCAGAAAAAATGAAAAACAGTAAAATATTTTTGTTTTTTTAATGAATGGAAAACATATTATATGGTATTTTAAATTATAAACCATTTCTTCATAATTTGGACACAAAATAGACACAAACGCTTTTTATAATAGGTTTCAGAAAGTGAAAACTTTCTACTCCCACCCTATTATACGCTGGATAACGCAAGTTATCCGACAAAAAGAGCCTTCCCGGGCTCTTTTTGTTTTGTCTGTGCGCTTTAATAGCGCACGTTGCTGCGTCTTGCGGCACATCTTGCGTTTTACAGAGCACGTTGCGTCTACAGTGTACGCTGCACTGGGAAAATGCACAAAAACTTTCTTTTATTTTCCGGGATGCAGGTAAAAATGCATATCCATTTCTTGGCTTTTTCCTATAAATTTTTCAAAAGCATGGTAATATTTACCAATAAAATTTAAAATTTATTTTATAGAGCTGTTGTCCGCGGTTTCGTATATGATGTAAAATTGAAACGGAACGACGAAAATCTCATTTTATTGAGCAGGCGTTTGTAAAACGCCTGATTTTGATTTACTGAGAGAAGAAAGGAGAAGATGTATGTTACGAAAAAGGAAATTTAAGCGGTTATGGGGCTGCTTAATGGTATTGGCATTAGTGCTTTCCTCCATTGCCTGGCCGGAGGTGCAAAGAGCAAGGGCGGCAGGGACCGGAACAGAACCGGAGGGAAGCTGGACGGAAAGTACGATTTCCACGACATCATATGTTTCAACGGATATGTTTGAGGAGGGAAACAAAGGATATTTGTTTCAAATGATGAAGAGCGATCTGACAGGCTCCTACTTAAAGATTACCTATACAGTAGATGATGCCTCTTTGTTTGAAAGTGACACGGAAGTATTTAATTTTCAGCCGTATGATACGACGGTCTATAGTGGATGGAATAACAATATCGTCACCTTTGGGGACTGCTCTGAAGCGAATGGCGTTTATACGTCATATTATTCCATTGACAGCATAGTTAGTTCCTATACGGGAACTTATACAGTCGATGCAGTTAATATCAGCATGATGACAAGTGAACTGACTTATACGCTGACCGGCGTGTATATGCTGACAGAGGTGGATGAAGAAGCCGAGGCTGATGCAGCGGCGGAAGAAGATGTCCTTATATATGAAGAAGATGGCACCACGATTAGCCATGAGACAATTCAGGAATTTTCACTGGAAGATTTGCAGGCGGTTAATTCCGATATTACATTAACGAATTGCAGCAAGAAGACGGTGCAGGTTTATATTCATGTAACGGCAAGTTCGCCATATTCTTATCTGAAGCTGCGCGTCGGAAATTTGACAGATTCTAATTTTTCCAATGTAGAATTGATTGGAAATAAAAGTACAAAGTATTCAAGCAGCAATTCGCCGCACTATCTCCATTTGGGCTACCGCACCAGCGGGGGATATGGTTCCGGCATGGGTGTGAATGAAACGGGTAATTACGTATTTGCATCAAAATCCCTATCTAAAAATGATGGGACGGATGCGGGAACGGGTGTGCGCCTGACTCGCAGGACAAGTGATGTAGAAGCATATATTATTGGGATTGTTATAGGGGATTATTCCGTATCTGTCTCAGCACCGGATGAGAATGGGGATGTTACTCTTACGGATGGTTTTGATGCGGATGCAGCAAATGTGGAATCATGGGAACTGGATGATTCGGATTATACAGACGAAGAGCTTGCAGAAATGAATGCAGAAGCTTTGGCTGCTGCATACAGCGGGTTAGAATCAGCGATTGAAGGCTGTGAGGCTCTGGATGAGGATTACTACGAAGCGGCTTCCTGGACAGAGCTGCAGGAGGCTATTGTAACTGCCAAAGCGGTATTGGAGACGGTTAAGGCATATACATCGGTTACGGATGATATGGAGCAGACCTGCCGGGATGCAAGAGATGCGCTGGAGAATGTCAGGACAGCAATGATTCCGAAAGCATCGACGGATACAGGAAATCCGAAATCATTCCGCCTTTTGAGTAAATCAGAGGTGATAGATGAAATGGGCGCCGGAATCAATCTGGGTAATACAATGGATGGACATACCGGCCTGACGCCTTCCGAAACATCCTGGCAGGCATATAAGACAACGAAAGACTATATCAAGGCATTGCATGATGCAGGATACAATACAGTTCGTGTGCCGGTTACATGGGGAACCATGATCAATGATGATTACTCCATTAATACAGCCTGGATGGCGCGTGTTCAGGAGATTGTAGATTACTGTGTCGATCAGGATATGTATTGTATTATTAACATTCACCATGACGGTGCGGCAAACCATGATGCGCGTGGAGACAACACGCCGATGTGCTGGCTGGATACGGCAGCAGACGATATCGAGGCAGTATATGCGAAATTTGAGGGTGTTTGGAAGAGCATTGCCGAAAATTTCAAAGACTATGATGAACATTTGATTTTTGAGTCGATGAATGAAGTGACAGATGACCACAACAGCGGTCTGGAAAATGAAGATACGCAGATACTGAACAATTTAAATCAGCTGTTTGTTAATACGGTTCGTGCGACCGGTTCAAATAATACAAAACGCTGGCTTGCCATTACGGGACGTTTTGCAACGTTTAGCACCGGTACAACGCTTCCGACAGACAGTTTGGTGGATTCTGAGGCGGAGACAACCCGCATGATGTTTTCCGTACATATCTATAAAAATAACAGCGCTACCAGCTGGTCATATGACAACTTAAAAACATGGCAGTCTTCGCTGAGCAGTACAGTAAAAAATGTACAAAACAACTTAAGCAGTGATATGCCGATTTACGTCGGGGAATACGGAGTAAGGACACAGGAGCAGAGCGGTTCTTCGACAGGATATAACAATGCGGAGAGAGCGCTGAACTATGAATTTTGTGCGGCAACAGCAGATTTTTACGGGTGCGTTCCGATTGTCTGGGATCAGGGTTCTTCGGATTATACGGACATTCAGACGCAGACAGGATTGTTCACCGATTGGGATCGTCCAAATTTAAGCCCGGTATATGATGATGTGGTAGAAGGAACGATCAGGGGATCTTATCTGGATTACTCCAGTGAGCTGAGTACACGGCTTAGTGACATTTATACAAGCTATGGCCACGAGGATACGAGTAACACCGATGTATCTACCGATCCGGAGATCACAGAAATTACAGCGCTTAGCATAAGCGGGGATTCCTACAGCGATAATACGCTGAAGCTGACGGCAGGGGAGAGGGTAACACTTTCCGCGGAAGCATCGCCGTCTGATACGAATGATGTGGTGCTCTGGAGCACGGATGATGACAGCATTGTTACGGTATCAAAGGGTCTGGTTCACGCAAAGAAAGCGGGCGTTGCAACGATTTATGCTTATTCACAGAGCAAATCCGTTACGGAAACCATTCAGGTGGTTGTCAGCCCGGATGAAAACGCGCAGACAGCAGACAGTATTGAAGTCGGTCAGGCATACTACACGGTAGAGCGCGGAGAGACAACAGATATCAAATCAGTAACCCTGTCTCCGGCAGACAGTACGGATGAGATTACCTATACATCTTCTGACAGCAGCATTGCTGCCGTAAGCAGCTCTGGAATCATTACCGGAGTAAATGCCGGCGAAACCTATATTATCATTTCAGCATCCGGCGGCGCCAGCACCATTGTAAAGGTAAAGGTGACGGATTCCAAAGCAAGCACGTTGTCAGTGGCGCTGCATGCATACTGGAACGACGGTGATGAAGAGGGAGACGTGATTGATATAACAGAGGACGGACAGTATACTGTATCCTTTGATGTGGAAAAGGATCTGGTGTCAACGTCCCATACAGATTTAAATAATGTAGTTTCTATTTACATTAAAGATGAAAATGCGGAAAATCCGTCTGTGGAAACGGCACAGATCCGCTATGACAAGGTTGTTGTAAATGATACGGAGGAGCTGACGATTACAAGCACAGACTTTAAGAGTGCGATTAAGGATAATGGACAGTTTGATACGAACGACCCGATTAATGCATGGGATGGTTCCGCTGTTTCAGAAGTGTCTGCATCCAATCATGAAATAACCTTTACCAGCGTAAGCAATCCGACGAAAATCGAGGTAACGTTTACGATTCAGGATTTGACTTTTGCTAAGACAAGTGAAAAAGAAAATGAAGCGACGGAAATGACTACCTCAGATTCCAGTATCATAAAGCTGTCAGAGGTTGCAGATACGGCCAGCCTTCACCTGACGCTGACGCCGGCTGACACAGATTCCGGTGTAACGGTATATTCAACCAACACGTCTGTTGTGTCTGCGGATAAGCAGTATTATACAGTAGATGAGGACGGCAATATAACGATTACACTGACGGCAGTCAGTGAGGGGACGGCAACCGTTACTGCAATCACAGAAAATGATCTGAGGGTATTCTGGGCAGTGGGAGTTGGCGATGTAGAAGTGTCAGAACCGACTGACCCGACACCGGCCGGCCTGAATGGAAACAGTGAAGATGATAGTTCCTCGACGGAAGCTCCGGAAGATACAGCAACTCCTCCTGCAAGCGAGGTTCCGGGAGGTACAACAGAACCTTCTGCAAGCCCAGGCGCAGATACAGGAAGCACGGCAGCACCTTCTGCAACGGCAGCTCCGGGCAGCGATGCGGCGGATGGAGATGATACAAGCGGAACCGGTCAGACGCTTCCAAAGAAGGGAACGACGGTGAAGGTGTCAAATGCGAATTATCTTGTGACGAAGTCTTCTGCAACGAGCGGAACTGTTACCTATGTAGCATCGACGAAAAAGAAGGCGACGAGTATCAGTGTTCCAAAGACAGTTAAGATTAACGGATATACCTTCAAGGTAACGGCTATTCAGAAAAACGCCTTTAAGGGAAATAAGTATCTTAAGAAGCTCACAGTGGGAAGCAACATCAAAAAGATCGGTGCAAATGCATTCTACAATGCAAAGAAGCTAAAAACGATCAAGATCAATTCGAAAGTGCTTACCAGCGTCGGCTCAAAGGCGTTTAAAGGAACTTATAAGAAAGCGTCGGTAACCGTGCCGAAAGCGAAATATGCAAAATACAAAAAGCTTTTGAAGAAAGCCGGACTGAGCAGTAAGGCCAAATATAAAAAGAAATAAGGCAGGAAATCTGCCGGAAAAGCAAATATTGCTAGAAAAATGAATGAATATGTGGTTTAATAAAGAGGGAAACAAGAAATTTGTTTCCCTCTTGGTTTGTGTTCGCGGTGCAGCCGCAAATCAAATGACTGGAAAAAAGCGCCGCAGAAACGAGGAAATGATGAACAAGAAACAAAACCAAAATGGAAACAAAGAGAATCAGAACGCTAAATCAGGAAAAAAGGGACGGGGTGCCCTGATTGTCCTTTGCGCTGTTTTTTTGATTCTTATTGGCGTCGCTGCAGGGGTGATCGGCGTAAAGCTTTTCCAGTCTCATGAGGTCAGTGAGGTGGAAGAAAAAACCGGGGCGCGGGAGGATTTGACAAAATATATTAAACTGGGACAGTACACAGACCTGGAAGTTTCGATTGGGGTGACGCAGGAAGAACTGCAAGTGGAAATTGACAGCCTTTTGGAAGAATACACTACCTATGAAAAGATAAAAACCGGTTCAGCGGAGGATGGAGACATGGTCTATGCAGAGTATACCGGTTACGTAGATGGAACCAGACAGGACGAGGTCTGCGGTTCGGATTATGTTGAAATCGGACTGGGGGACTGGTCCTGGCTTCCGGGTTATGAAGAAGCGCTGATCGGCATGAAGCCGGGAGAAGAGAAACAGATTACAGTGGATATGCAGGAGGGAGTTACCGGGGATGATGCGGTTGACGGACATCAGGTAGAGCTGCATATTGTATTGAAGTATATTTGCGGCGATGCCATTGTTCCGGAATATGATGATGCGTTTGTGGCATCTATTTCAAATTATGACACAACACAAGAGTATGACCAGATGCTGACAGAACAGCTGGAGGAGGAATACGAAGAGGAAAAGGCGGAATATTCGTGGTCTGAGGCATTGGACAATGCAAAGGTGAAATCGTATCCGGAAGATTTGATGGAGGATGCCGAACAGGAGGTCTTGCAGGGATATTATGATATGGCTGAGATTTATGGGATTTCAGCGGATGAGGCGTTTCAGATGGTAGGCTGTGAAACGGAAGAGGAATTTCGGGAGACACAGCTGGAGGAACTGGCGCAGGATACGGTAAAGGAAATTTTATTTGCCAATGCGGTTGCTTACCAGGAACAGATTGAATATTCTGATTCAGATTATCAGGAGATTGTCAAGGACGAATACGAATATAATAAGGATTCCTATGACAGTCAGGAAGATTATGAGCAGCAAAATGAAACCTATCTGAAAAATACGGCATTGATCCATGCGGTGAAAGAATGGATCAGCGAACACACAAACTACACGAAATAAAAGTAACGTGCAGACAAATGATATAAAATACAAGTAACGTGTATACAAATGATATAAAAGTAACGTGCACATAATTGTTATAAAATAAAAATAATGTGCACACAAAATAAACAAAAAAATGTGATATGGTTGGAGGGAGGATTATGGAACAGAAATACGTGATCGAGGGGTACTCCTTTAGCAGCCGTGCAGAATATGACAGAGCATTAAAGGAGCGGGAAACGATAGCATACCTTCGGGCAAATACGA
This sequence comes from Clostridiaceae bacterium, assembly GCA_021200535.1. Lineage (GTDB taxonomy): Bacteria > Bacillota > Clostridia > Lachnospirales > Lachnospiraceae > Butyribacter. Next base: position 37,358 of record JAJQGL010000005.1, read on the forward strand.
AAACGGAAGATGTAAAAGCAGCCTACAAGATTTATAAGACGTCGGTGGATAAAAAATCCTTTCAGACGGTTTTTGGCCTGCAATATATGGGAGAACTGCGCAAACGCCTGTTAACTGCCGAATCCGTTACAGAGGATATGCTGGATCCGATTCCGCTGGAAGCCCGTTCCTTTTCGGGGGCAAGTCAGAATGCATCCTCTGCGGGAGAACTGGACAGGGCGAGGCAGCAGGAAAAAAAATACAAAGAGGCATATGAAAATGCAAAGGCCGGAAGCAGAATTAAAAATTTTCTGATTCTGGTACTTGTTCTTTTGGTTGCTGCGATGTTGGTTGTGACGTACAAAAGCCAGTATTCTGTTTTTACTTATTTTACGGATTATAAAGAAAATATGCGTGAGGAGCTTGTCGATGAGTACGAGCAGTGGGAGGAGGAGCTGCAGCAAAAAGAAGAAGAGCTGCAGCAGAAAGAAGATGAACTGCAGCGGGAGCAAGAGGAGCAGAATGCAGAATAAACACACGCCCGCTTCGGCTCAGGAACCGGTAACCGGTATGGCAGAAAGGAGAACGAGACAATGGAGAGCCTGAAAATATTAGTGGTGGATGACGAACAGAGAATGAGAAAGCTGGTTAAGGATTTCCTTGTAAAAAAGAATTTCGAGGTTCTGGAAGCGGAGGATGGGGAACAGGCCACACAGATTTTTTATGAAAATAAAGATATTGCACTGATTCTTCTGGATGTCATGATGCCAAAAATGGATGGCTGGGAGGTTTGCCGGGAAATTCGTCATTATTCACAGGTTCCGATTATCATGCTGACAGCCAAAAGCGGAGAGCAGGATGAACTGCTTGGGTTTGAACTGGGGGTTGACGAATACATTGCCAAACCGTTCAGCCCGAAGATTCTTGTGGCAAGGGTAGAAGCGATTCTGCGCAGGACAAATTCTCTGGATGAAGAGACGAAAGAGGTGGGCGGTATTGTTATTGATCAGTCCGCGCATGAGGTTACGATCGGCGACCAGAAAATTGACCTGAGTTTCAAGGAATTTGAGCTGCTTACCTATTTTGTCAATAATCAGGGGATTGCGCTTTCCAGAGAGCGGATTTTAAATAATGTATGGAATTATGATTATTTTGGCGATGCCCGTACCATTGATACACATGTTAAAAAGCTCCGCAGCAAGCTGGGGGAAAAAGGTTCCTATATCAAAACGATCTGGGGAATGGGATACAAATTTGATATTTCATAGAGATTATGTGTACAGGAGGTAATGTCATGGCAAAGCGGAAAGCAAAAGGGTTCAAAGTACACCTTCCAAAGCGGAAAGCGAAAGAAAACAGGGTACACCCGGCGGAGCGGAAAGCAAAAGGAAACAGGATATACCCGGCGAAGCGGAAAGCAAAAGGAAACAGGGTACACTCTGTGAAGATGGGCCGTTCTTTGCGGACGAAGCTGATTTTGATCATGATTATTATCATGGGGATTGCGTTTTTTGCCTTTAATATTACAAATTACACATTGCTGACGCCTTATTATGAAAATAATAAGGCTTCTTTGCTTGTCTCAACATTCATGGATGCGAATGACATTCTTACACAGGATGAGGATTATAACAATGGCGATGGGTTGTCCGAGGACAGTCAGCTGGAGTTTGAAATTATAAGGGAAAATAAAACTGTAACGGTTTATATTTTTCGTGTAACTAATTTTGGGGGGAATATTTTATATAGCTACGATTATCCGAAAATTGATGAAATGCAGAAGGAAGTGCTGCAGGATTTAACAAAATTCTATCTTTATGGGAATCTGGACAGTGAAGAGGTGCAGGGAGATCAGCTGCAGAAACGCCAGCTCCTGCAAAAAAAAGATTCTTTTAATGTATATAAGGTGTATGACAGGAGAATCGGCTCGAATTATATGGAGCTGTTTGGTCAGATGGATTCGGGGGCGTTTATTTACTTAAGAACGAATTATCAGAGCATGAGCGACAGCATAGACACATTTAACCGCTTTATCGGATATGTTACGATTGGCGTTATTATACTCGGAACCATTCTGATGATTTTTTTCGGAAACAGCTTTACGAGGCCGATTTTGCAGATCACAGATATCGCCAAAAGAATGTCAGAGCTGGATTTTGACGTAAAATATCCGGTTACAACGCATGATGAGATCGGCGTTCTGGGAAGCAGTATTAATATGCTTTCTGAAACGCTGGAATCTACAATCTCTGATTTAAAAACAGCCAATAATGAGCTGCAAAAGGACATTGAACACAAAATTCAGATTGATGAGATGCGAAAGGATTTTCTCTCGAATGTTTCCCATGAGCTGAAAACGCCGATTGCGCTGATTCAGGGTTATGCGGAAGGGCTTCAGGAAAATATTGATGATGACAAAGAAAGCAGGGATTTTTATTGTGAGGTAATTATAGATGAGGCCAAAAAAATGAATCGGATGGTACAGAAGCTTTTGACGCTGAACCAGATTGAATTTGGAAACAACCAGGTGACAATGGAGCGCTTTGATATCGTATCGCTGACCAACAATATTATGCAGTCCTCCAGGCTCCTGGCGGAACAGAAGGACGCGGAAATTATCTGGGACAAAGAATATGAACCGCTGTATGTCTGGGCGGATGAGTACATGGTGGAGGAGGTTTTAACAAACTATATCAGCAATGCGATTAACCATGTAGATGGCAGAAGGAAGATCGTTGTATCCATGGAACAAAAAGTTTCCATGGAACAAAAAGCTTCCATGGAACAAAATGTTTCCATGGAGTTAAAGGAAACAGCTGCGCCGGATTGCGGCGCAGGAAAAAAATTAGAAGCGCTTCCGGAAAAGCTGGTGCGCATTCGTGTGTACAATACTGGGAATCCGATACCGGAGGATGATCTGGACAAGGTCTGGATCAAATTTTATAAGGTGGACAAAGCGAGGACAAGGGCGTATGGCGGCAGCGGAATCGGTCTGTCGATTGTAAAGGCGATTGTGGAATCGATGAACCGGGAATGCGGCGTCCGCAATGTGGAGGACGGTGTGGAATTCTGGTTTGAGCTGGAGAGACAGTGATTGACGATAGGCAGGGAATTATGTTAAAATATTGCCATGAGTTTGGAGGTGTCAGATGAAAAAGAAATTATGTGTTTTGACAATGGCTGCAGCAGTGTTGCTGACAGCGTGCGGACCGGAGATTCCGGAGCTGTCAAATGAGGATAACAGTACGGCGGCGCAGTATGTTGCAGGAGCGCTTTTAAAGTACGATAAAAACTATGATGATTCGCTTGATTACGACCATTCTGTGCTGGAAACGACGCCTACTCCCGAACCGACTGCCACACCGGCGCCGACGGCGCAGGCAAATGAACAGGATACAGATACGGATGCGGACACAGGGGACGGGGCTTCTGTGGAGGAGACGAGGAAGAGTGTGACGCTGTCAGAGCTTTATGGTATCGCTGGCGTAAAGATAAAACAGGTGACCTATCAGGTTAAAAAATCATATGGTACAAGTGTTGCTGTATGTACGCCGTCAAAGGGGAAAAAGCTTGTGGTGGTTCAGTTTAATATCACCAATACCTCTTCGTCATCTAAAAAGGTCGATCTAAGCAAAAAGAATGTACAGACGGAGCTGCTGGTTGACGGGGAAAGCCAGGGCAGTGCGCTGTTGTCTATTGTAGATGGGGATATGCAGTTTTTTAAAGAGAAGATTAAGGCCGGGGCACACAGGCAGGGAGTTTTGCTCTTTGAGGTAGATAAAGCAGTTAAGATGGACAATGTTCAGGTGAGCTTTGTCAATGGGCAGAAAGAGGCGCTGGTATCTGTGCAGTAAGCTGGAAGCCCTTTTGCAGTGTTGGATTGCCTTGTTGTCTTTTTGGACGGATTGCTTTATAATTAGAGAAAAGAGAATTGTGTTCTTTGCAGCTTTATATGTTAGCTTTATATTTTAATGAGATGGAAAAAAGCAATAAAAGCCTGCGGGCGGGAAAATGGAGGAATCAAAATGGAGACAGGAATTTTATTAGAGAGTGGAACCAATGAACTGGAAATACTGGAATTTAAAGTAGGGGATAATTTATATGGCATCAATGTTGCGAAAATCCGCGAAATCCTGAGCTATCAGACGCCGACTCCGGTGCCGAATGCAGATCCACGGATTGAAGGGATTTTTATGCCGCGTGAAGAGATTATCTCTGTGATTAATCTGTTTGAGTGCCTGAAGATAAATAAGCCGGAGAGCACCCAGAATGATATGTACATAGTGACCAATTTTAATAAATTAAATACTGCTTTTCATGTCAGCTCCGTGCAGGGGATTCACCGTGTATCATGGAACGCAATTATTAAACCGGATTCTACGGTCAATGCTGCAGGGGCAGGTATGGCGACAGGTATTGTCCGGATTGAGGGAAAGCTGATTATTATTTTGGATTTTGAGAAAATTGTATCGGAGATCAATCCTGAGACCGGCCTAAAGATGTCAGATGTGGAGCATATGCATGGAAGGGCGAGAAATGAATCTCCGATTTTGATTGCAGAAGACTCTGCGCTGCTTAGCAAAATGATTGTAAACTGTCTGCAGCAGGCAGGTTATATCAATATTACGACAACAGATAATGGGCAGGAGTGCTGGGATAAGCTGAAAGCATATCAGAAGGCAGACGGCAATTTGGACGATAAGGTTGCCTGTGTAATCACGGATATTGAGATGCCTCAGATGGATGGGCACCGTCTGACGAAGCTGATCAAGACAGATGAAACGCTCAAGCATATTCCTGTGGTTATTTTCTCTTCTCTTGTCAATGATGAGATGAGGCGGAAGGGTGAGCAGCTGGGTGCGGATGCACAGCTGTCAAAGCCTGAGATTGGTCAGTTGGTAGAGGCGATTGACGATTTGATTGGTGTCGGCGTATAGACAATAGAAAGCCATTAAGGAGAAATGGAATTGAGCGAAGAGAAGGATTTAGAGGAAAAAAACATAAATTCCGAAATGGAGCCGGATGATCTGGCAAGCTTTGTGGATTTGGCAGATCTGGGTGATCTGGATCAGGTGAGTAATATGGATCTGTTTGGAAGCCTGGGTGATCTTGACGATTTGGGGGATGTTCCGGATCTCAATGAGCTTCCGGATATGAACTCAGTCATGCCATCGGAGGCGAGTGATCTTGCGCAGGCGATGGAGGCAAACACGGACGAGAGCCTGGGAGAGATGTTTGCAGGAGTTGAGCCATCTGTCAGGCAAAATGGGGAGGCAATGTTTCAGGATGCTGATGCAGAAGAAGAGGAAGCTGATTTGGAGCAGCTGCTGGGCGGACTGGATTTAGATGCGTTGGGCAATGAAACCTTTGATGAGCCATTGGAGGCGGAGCAAACAGTGGATGGCGCCGGGGCGGGCACAGCGTTGCCGGAAGGTGCTTTAGAGCAGGCTGCGGAAGCTGGATTGAATGGGATTGACGACAGCACGCTGCAGGATATCAGTCTGGATGCGATTGATGACAGTGCGCTGCAGGATATCAGCCTGGATGCGATTGATGACAGTGCGCTGCAGGATATCAGCTTGGATGCGATTGATGACAGTGCGCTGCAGGACATTGGCCTGGATGCATTGGATAGCAGCGGTTCCGTTTTGGGGGAGGCTGCGTCAGATGCATCGGAGAAAAAGGCGGAAGTGCCTGGACAGGAGGTGCCAATGCAGGAAAATGATGAAAATGGCCTTAATTCTATGCTGGATGGGCTGTTAGACAATTTGGATATGGGGGGATCCGCAGAAGACATGCCGGATCCGTTTGCCGGAGAGCCGGGGCAGGATGCTTTTGCAGATGTGCTTGGCTTAGATGAGCTGTCCTCTATGCAGGAGGGAGAAGCAGAAGCAGACGATCTGATGGGGATGCTTGATGTGGATGCCATGCTGCCGCAGGAGCCGGAAGAGAAAAAGCCGGGCTTCATGAAAAAGGTATTTGGAAATGTTGTGACGGATGAAATAGCCGAACAGGAACGCAGGGCAGCGGAGCAGGAAGAGGAAGAGGCAGCCAGAAAAGCAGAGGAAGAAGCGAAAGAAAAAGAAGAAAAAGCAGCGCAAAAGGAAGCCAAAAAGGCTGAAAAAGAGGCCAGGGCTGCGGAGAAAAAGAGGATAAAGGAAGCCCTAAAGGCTGAGAAGGAAGCGCAAAAGGCAGAAAAGAAGGCAAAGCAGGAAGAGGAAGAAGCTGCAGAGCTGGAGGTTGTTGGCAAGCTAAATAAGATAGGCGTGTCGATTATTGCAGCGGCGACGGTTCTGTTTTTAGGGATAGAGATCATCGGTACGAATGCATATGGATACAGCAGTGCAAAGAAGTCTGCATTGAAATATTTTGATATGGGGAAATACACGGAAGCATATCAGGAAGCGATTGGAACCAACATGAAAGAAAAAGATCCGGAGGAGTACCAGAAGATTAAGACAGTTATGCTGGTACAGCAGTCGCTGAACTCTTATCAGAACTATGACAGAATGAAATTTTATCCCGAAGCGCTTGACGCACTTTTGAGGGGGATAAAGCGCTATGATGCCAATATTGAGCAGGGGCAGGAGTTAGAGGTAGACAAGGAGATGCTTGCCTGCCGCAAAGAGATTTTGTCCTTGCTGCAGGAGGAATTTGGGGTGTCAGAGCAGGAAGCCTATGAATTGCTGGCGCTGGAAAAGGAAGATTATACAAAGCGGGTTGTCGAGATTGGGGTAGAGAAAAAATAGTGAGATACACAGAAGCTGATCTCGGTATAGACGGACAAGATGCTGTCCTTTTAATAATGATTATCAACAAGCCACCGAGAAATCGGCGGCTTTAGCATTTCATGGTAGATTTGGCTATTTGTGCCGGAGCGTCACAAATTAGCCCTGATGGCATCCCGCCGCATAAAACGCTCCGGAAGGAGATTAACATGATTACAGTTGTTGACTATGACGCAGGGAACTTGAAAAGTGTGGTGAAAGCATTGCAGTCGCTCGGAGAGGAGTGCGTTGTAACCAGGGAAGCTGAAAAAATCCAGAATGCGGATAAGGTGATTCTGCCGGGAGTCGGCTCTTTTGGAGATGCGATGGAGAAGCTGGAGCAGTATCAGCTGGTTCGCGTTATACAGGACGTCATAGAAAAAAAGACTCCTTTTCTGGGAATCTGTCTGGGATTGCAGCTGCTGTTTGAGAGTAGTGAAGAGTCGCCGGGTGTAAAAGGGCTTGGCATTCTTCCGGGAAAAGTCGTCCGTTTTCCGGAGAAAGAGGGCTTTAAGATTCCGCATATGGGATGGAATGACATTACAATCCGGGACGGCGCAAAGTTATTTCAGGGGGTGCCGCAGAACACCTATGTTTATTTTGTGCATTCTTATTATCTGCAGGCGGAGCGGAAAGAGGATGTGGCGGCAGTCACGGATTATATTACACAGGTGCACGCTTCCGTGGAGCATGACAATGTATTTGCCTGTCAGTTTCATCCGGAAAAGAGCGGCGATGCAGGGTTAAAAATATTAAAAAATTTTTGCAGTTTATAACTTTAGACTTTCCGCGCGGAAACAGTTATTTTTCCGTGTGTGAAGATTAGTGTACTTGTACTGCAATAAGAAAAAGCGGAGGGCTTATGTTTACGAAAAGGATTATTCCCTGTCTGGATGTAAATAACGGCAGGGTAGTGAAAGGCGTTAATTTTGTGGACTTACGGGATGCGGGTGATCCGGTAAGCGTCGGTGCTGCATATGGTGCGGCGGGGGCGGATGAGCTGGTATTTCTTGATATCACAGCGTCTTCCGATGCAAGGGCAACAAAGCTTGATATGGTACGCCGGGTAGCGGAGACGGTGTTTATTCCGTTTACGGTGGGAGGCGGCATTCGGACGATTGAGGATTTCCGGCTGGTATTGCGCGAGGGTGCGGATAAGGTGTCGGTTAATTCGGCGGCCATCCAGAACCCGGAACTGATTTCAGAGGCGGCACTGAAGTTTGGAAGCCAGTGTGTGGTGGTTGCGATTGATGCCAAGAGACGTGCGGATGGCACAGGATGGAATATATACAAAAATGGCGGCAGAGTGGATATGGGAATCGATGCGGTTGAATGGGCAATCAAGGCCGATAAGCTGGGTGCGGGGGAAATCCTTCTGACCAGTATGGATTGTGATGGCACAAAAAACGGATATGATATTGAGCTGACGAGGACAATTTCTGACCAGGTATCGATTCCGGTGATTGCATCAGGCGGCGCCGGAGAGCTGAAACACTTCTCGGAGGCATTGACGGACGGCAACGCAGACGCAGTGCTTGCGGCGTCTCTGTTTCATTATAAAGAGCTTGAGATCAGAGAAGTAAAGGAATATTTAAAAAAGCAGGGCATTAGTGTCAGACTGTAGTTCATACGGCACATGTGCTGGGGCATAGGTGTGAGATGGGATAAACGCTCAGGCAGACGGTCGGACAGGCCGTGGCAGGTACAGACAGCGATACAGGAGGGAAAAGCAATGGCAATGATTTCAAATGACTGGCTGGATGCAGTCCGTCCGGAATTTTCGAAACCGTATTACAAGGAATTGTTTGAATTTGTGAAAGCGGAATATAGTCAGTTTGTAGTATATCCTCCGGCGGATGATATTTTTAATGCCTTTCATTTTACGCCGCTTTCTAAGGTCAAGGTGCTTGTGCTGGGGCAGGATCCCTATCACAATGTCAATCAGGCGCATGGATTATCCTTTTCCGTGCCGGAAAGCCAAATGGAGATTCCGCCGTCGTTACAGAATATTTATAAGGAACTGCAGGATGATTTGGGATGCCGGATTCCAAACAATGGATATTTGAAAAAATGGGCAGATCAGGGGGTTCTTATGTTAAATACTGTTCTGACCGTGCGTGCGCATCAGGCAAACTCCCATCAGGGAAAAGGCTGGGAGCAGTTTACTGATGCGGTCATTCAGGCGGTTAATGCGCAGGACCGCCCGATTGTTTATATGTTATGGGGCCGGCCGGCACAGAGTAAAATCCCTATGCTGACCAATCCAAAGCATTTGATTTTAAAAGCGCCGCATCCAAGTCCATTGTCTGCATATAGAGGCTTTTTCGGCTGCAGGCATTTCAGTCAGGCAAATGCTTTTTTAGAAGAGCACCATATCAAGCCGGTTGACTGGCAGATTGAGGATGCAGCACGCTGAGTAAAAAGAGACGAAACTATCCAAAACTTAATTTTCGCTTAACTAGTATACCGATGGCAAAGCAAAGCCACAGAAACCAGCAGATTTATGGTGATTTCTGTGGCTTTGTTTTACTGCCATGGCTGTTTTACTGCTCTGGCGGTTTTACTGCCATGACGGCTTTACTGCTCTGGCGGCTTTACCGCCATGGGAAAATAAAAGTTGATAACCAATGCATTTAATGCTATACTTTAGATTGGTTTGTTTTGTAACTCTTATAGAAAGAATGGAGAAAAATCAAATGAGTTTATTTAGTAAGGTATTTGGAACACATAGCGAGCGAGAAGTAAAGAGGATTCTCCCGATAGTGAATCAAATTGAGGCGCTTGCGCCAGAATATGAAAAGCTGACAGATGATGAGTTAAAGGCAAAAACACCGGAGTTTAAAGAACGTTTAGAGCAGGGCGAAACGCTGGATGATTTATTGCCGGAAGCGTATGCTGCTGTTCGTGAGGCAGCCACCAGAGTATTGGGAATGCGCCATTATCATGTACAGCTGATTGGCGGCGTGATTCTCCATCAGGGGCGCATCACGGAGATGCGTACCGGTGAGGGTAAAACCCTGGTTTCAACACTTCCGGCATATTTGAATGCATTGGAGGGAAAGGGCGTTCACATTGTTACAGTCAATGATTACCTGGCAAAGCGTGATGCAGAGTGGATGGGAAAAGTTCATGAATTTTTGGGGCTGACCGTTGGTGTGATCTTAAATTCCATGGACAATGATGAGCGCAGGGAAGCGTATCAGTGCGATATCACATATGCAACTAATAATGAGCTGGGGTTTGATTATCTGCGTGACAACATGGTGGTTTACAAGGAAGAGCTTGTGCAGAGAGAGCTTCATTATGCGATTATTGATGAGGTGGATTCTGTTTTGATTGATGAGGCGAGAACGCCGCTGATTATTTCCGGACAAAGTGGGAAATCGACTAAGCTGTATGAGGCATGCGACATTTTTGTGAAGCAGCTGACCAGAGGTACGGCAAAGCAGCTATCCAAAATGGATATCCTGATGAACGAAGAAGAAGAGGAAACCGGAGATTATGTGGTAGACGAAAAGGATAAAAATGCAAATCTGACGGAAGAAGGTGTCCGCAAGGCAGAGCGCTTCTTTCAGGTGGACAACCTTGCCGATCCGGACAATTTAGAGCTGCAGCACAACATCAATCTGGCGCTGCGCGCCCATTCCCTGATGTTCCGGGACAAAGATTATGTTGTCAATGATGATGAGGTGCTGATTGTCGATGAATTTACCGGGCGTATCATGCCGGGACGCCGTTTTTCAGACGGGCTGCATCAGGCGATTGAGGCGAAAGAACATGTCAAGGTGAAACGGGAAAGCAAAACGCTTGCAACGATTACGTTTCAGAATTTCTTTAACAAATACAAAAAGAAATCCGGTATGACCGGAACAGCTATTACAGAGGAAAAAGAGTTTCGTGAAATCTATGAGATGGATGTTGTCGAGGTGCCGACAAACCTTCCGATTAAACGTATTGATTACAATGACGTTGTCTATAAAACAAAGGCGGAAAAATTTGACGCGGTAGTAGAGGATATTGTAGAGGCGCATGAAAAAGGGCAGCCGGTGCTGGTCGGCACCATTACGATTGATACATCAGAATACCTGAGTAAAAAGCTGCAGAAGAAAGGAATTCCGCACAAGGTATTGAACGCAAAATTCCATGAGCTGGAGGCGGAGATTATTGCCGATGCAGGTCAGATGGGAGCGGTAACGATCGCTACAAACATGGCGGGACGTGGTACGGATATTAAGCTTGGCGAGGGCGTTACCGAATTGGGCGGCCTGAAAATTATTGGTACAGAACGGCATGAGTCCAGACGTATTGACAACCAGCTGCGGGGCCGTTCCGGCCGTCAGGGCGATCCGGGTGAATCCAGATTTTATATTTCCCTGGAGGACGATCTGATGCGGCTTTTCGGTTCGGAGCGTCTGATGGGCCTGTTTTCTGCCATGCCGGAGGGAGAGGAAATAGAGCACAAGATGCTTTCCAATGCGATTGAAGGCGCGCAGAAAAAGATTGAGGGCAACAACTTTGGTATCCGTAAAAATCTGCTTGAGTTTGACCGTGTCAACAATGAGCAGAGAGAGGTGATTTACAGAGAGCGCCGTCAGGTACTGGACGGTGAAAATATGAGGGATACCATATACAAGATGATTACGGATGTGGTAGAGCATTATGTCAATTCCATTATCAGTGATGATCTGGCGGCGGAAGAGTGGGACATTCAGGAGCTGAATAAAACACTGCTGCCGATCATTCCAATGAAAAAGATTGTTCTGACGGAACAGCAGGAAAAGCATATGCGCAAAGATGAGCTTTTGCAGCAGCTCAAGGAGGCTGCGGTCAAGACATATGAGGCGAAGGAAGCGGAATTTCCGGAGCCGGATCAGATTCGTGAGGTTGAGCGCATTATTCTTTTGAAAGTCATTGACCGGAAATGGATGGATCATATTGATGACATGGATCAGCTGCGGCAGGGAATTGGCCTGCAGGCTTTTGGACAGAGAGATCCGGTTGTAGAGTATAAATTTGCCGGATATGATATGTTTGATGCAATGATTGATGCCATCTCCGAAGAGACAGTTCGCGCGCTGATGCATGTACAGATTGAGCAGAAGGTTGAGCGGGAGCAGGTTGCAAAGGTTACCGGAACAAATAAAGACGTATCTGCGGCTGCAGTGCCGAAGAAGCGCGAAGGAAGAAAAATCCAGCCAAACGATCCGTGCCCATGCGGCAGCGGAAAGAAATATAAAATGTGCTGCGGTAAGCGCATATAGGGCCTGTGTGGAAAGCATGCGGGCAAAATAAAAACAGAAAGAGGTGAGTTGATGGTAGAATTTGATGCGATAAAACTGACGTTATCAAATTATGGACAGCCATTGCTTGAAATGGGGGATTCACTTTGACCTCGCTAATAAGAGAGACAGAGTGGAGGAATTAGATAAGACAATGGAAGAGCCGGGCTTTTGGGACAATCCGGAGCAGTCTGCAAAGATTGTGCAGGAAAGCAAAAAGCTCAAAACCGTTATTGAACGCTATGAGGCTCTCTGCAGCGACAGAGAGGATATGCTGACGCTGATTGAGCTGGGAGAAGAGGAAAACGATACGGAGCTGGCGGCAGAGTTAGAAGAGTCCCTGCAGCAGTTTGAACAGCAGTTTGAATCGCTGCGTATCGAAACTTTGTTAAGCGGTGAGTATGATAAGGACAATGCGATCCTGACGCTGCATGCCGGGGCAGGCGGCACAGAAAGCTGCGACTGGGCAGGCATGCTGTGCAGAATGTATCAGCGCTGGGCAGAGAAGCAGGGATTTCAGGTAGAGATGTTAGATTTTCTGGATGGTGAAGAAGCCGGGTTGAAATCCGTGACGCTGCAGATCAGCGGAATGAATGCATACGGTTACCTGAAATCAGAGCACGGCGTACACCGTCTTGTTCGGATTTCGCCGTTTAATGCAGCGGGAAAACGTCAGACCTCATTTGTATCCTGTGATGTAATGCCGGATATTGAAGAGGATCTGGATATTGTGATTTCAGAGGATGATATCCGGATTGACACATACCGTTCCAGCGGTGCGGGCGGACAGCACATCAACAAAACTTCATCCGCCATCCGGATTACGCATTTTCCGACAGGGATTGTAGTGCAGTGCCAGAATGAACGTTCCCAGCATATGAATAAGGATAAGGCAATGCAGATGTTAAAAGCAAAGCTTTATCTGTTAAAACAGAAGGAGCAGTTGGAAAAGGCAAGCGGTATTCGCGGAGAAGCAAAAGAAATAGGCTGGGGAAGCCAAATCCGTTCCTATGTGATGCAGCCCTATACTATGGTAAAGGATCATCGTACAAATACTGAGGTAAGCAATGTCTCCGGTGTTTTAGACGGCAATATCGATCCGTTTATCAACGCTTATCTGGGATGGATTACAAGCAGTAAATAGAGGCGGACAGAGACACAGAAGATCAGAAGAGATGAATTGCTATGCAGCAAAGGAGGAAAGCATGATTAAAATAAGTGTACTAGGCTATGGCACAGTAGGTTCCGGTGTTGTGGAGATCATGAGGGAAAATGCGGAACTAATTACAAAACGGGCAGGAGAAGAGATACAGGTAAAATCAGTTCTTGATCTGCGTGATTTTCCGGGAGATCCTGTACAGGATATGATTGTTCATGATTTTGAACAGATTCGGAGTGATGAGGAGGTAAAAATTGTTGTTGAGACAATGGGAGGGCTTCATCCGGCATACGAATTTGTGAAGGCAGCCCTGGAGAGCGGAAAAAGTGTCTGTACCTCCAACAAAGCCCTGGTGGCAGAGTATGGGCCGGAATTGCTGCAGACAGCACAGGAGCACAATGCAAATTTTCTGTTTGAGGCAAGCGTAGGCGGAGGTATTCCGATTATCCGCCCGCTTAAGATTTCTCTTGCACCGGATGAGATTCTGGAAATTTCCGGTATTTTGAATGGAACGACAAACTATATTCTGACGGAAATGACAGAAAAAGGCTCTGATTTTGATTCTGTGTTAAAGGATGCACAGGATAAGGGCTATGCGGAGAAGGATCCGACTGCAGATGTAGAAGGACATGACGCATGCCGTAAAATTGCGATCCTGACTTCGCTTGCTTATGGAAAACAGCTTGATTTTGAGGATATTTATACAGAGGGTATTACAAAGATTACCGACAGAGATATCCAGTATGCGAAAAAACTGGGGGCTAAGGTGAAAATTTTCGGCTCCAGCAAAAAGGTCGGCGACAAAGTTTTGGCAATGGTTGCGCCGAAGCTGATCACATCCTCCCATCCGCTTTACAGCGTCGATGGTGTGTTCAATGCGATTCTGGTCAAAGGAAATATGGTTGGGGACGTTATGTTTTATGGACAGGGAGCCGGCAAGCACGCAACCGCAAGCGCAGTTGTTTCGGATGTCATTGACGAGGCGAAGCATGTCAACATAAACATGAAAACCCTCTGGTCGCCGGAAAAACTGGAATTGCTGCCGCTGGATCAGGCAGCGTCACGATTCTTTGTGAGAATCAAAGGAGATCAGCAGGCGGCTGAGCAGGCGTTTGGGGAAATTACGCCGGTCGATGCAGGTTATGATGATGAATTTGCCTTTGTGACCAGTGAGATCACAGAGGGGAAATATCAAGAGGCGGCAGAGAGTGTAGAAGTGATCAATAAAATCCGGTTTGATCAGTAAGGAGGGCTGGCATGAAATATTTAGTTGTCTTAGGAGATGGGATGGCAGATGAGCCGATTGAAGAGATTGGCGGAAAGACGCCGTTATCCTACGCAAAAACGCCGGCCATGGATGCGTTGGCGCCAAAATCAGAGATTGGACTGGTTCACACAATCCCGGAGGGGATGAATCCGGGAAGCGATACGGCAAATCTGGCAGTTTTGGGATATGACCCGAAAAAATATTACACGGGGCGTTCCCCGCTGGAGGCGTTAAGCATTGGTGTTCCGATGAAAGATACCGACATTGCGCTTCGGTGTAATATCGTGACACTGTCGGATGATGCGCTGCCGTATGAGGAAAAAACGATAATTGATCACAGCTCCAGTGAAATATCAACTGAGGATGCCGCTGTTTTGATGAAAGCAATCCGCGAAGAAATGAATGACGAGATCTATCAGTTTTATGTCGGAACCAGTTACCGGCATCTGACAATCTGGGATCACGGGGAGGCAGCAGAGCTTACACCGCCGCATGATATTTTGGGCAGGGTGGTTGGCGGATACCTTCCAACCGATAAAAAGCTGCGCGATATGATGATTCGCAGCTATGACATTTTAAATAACCATCCATTGAATACAGAGCGTGCAGCAAAGGGCCTGAACAAAGCCAATTCGATCTGGTTCTGGGGTGCCGGCACGAAGCCGGCTCTGGATTCCTTTGAAGGAAAATTCGGCAAAAAGGGCGCCATGATTTCTGCGGTTGACCTGCTTAAGGGAATTGCCGTTGGCGCTGAGATGACCAATATTGACGTGCCGGGTGCGAATGGAACGCTGGAAACAAACTGGGAGGGCAAGGCGGATGCAGCCGTCAAAGCACTTTTAGAGGACGGATTTGACTTCGTCTATGTCCATATGGAAGCACCGGATGAAATGGGACATCAGGGCAGCCTGGAACGGAAAGTTAAGGCGATTGAATATTTAGACCGCAGAGTGTTATCTTCTATTGTAGAAAAGCTTGACCGCTCCGGGGAGGACTACCGGCTGCTGTTGATGCCGGATCACCCGACCCCGATTGCGTGCCGTACACATACATCCGATCCGATTCCGTACCTGTTGTATGACAGCAGGAAGAATTGCCATTTTGACGGGCTGTATAATGAATTTGACGCGAAAAAGAGCGGCATTGTTTTGGAACAGGGTTATACATTAATGAGTAAACTATTAGAAAAATAAGAAGTGACAGTGCGTATTTTTCCGGAATAAACCGGGAAAATGCAAAGTGCTTTGCTTCCTGTTGTCCGTGCCTGTGCTGGCGCTGCAGTGCGGTATGGTTTTCTGTTAGTATAAAGGCAGCGCAGAAATGAGGTTGACATGTTAGTAGTAAAAAAGTTTGGCGGTACTTCGGTTGCCAACAAGGAAAGAATCTTCAATGTGGCAAAGCGCTGTATTGAAGAATATAAAAAAGGAAATCAGGTTGTGGTAGTCTTATCTGCAATGGGAAAGCAGACAGATGTGCTTTTGGATATGGCAAAGGATATTAATCCGAAGCCTTCCCGCAGGGAGATGGATATGCTGCTGACAACGGGAGAACAAACCTCGGTAGCGCTTATGGCGATGGCCATGGATTCGCTTGGGGTTCCTGCCGTATCGTTAAATGCATTTCAGGTTGCCATGCATACAACAGCAGATTACAGCAACGCCCGGCTGAAAAAAATAGATACAGAACGGATTCAGTACGAGCTTGACAACCGGCGCATTGTAATTATTACCGGATTTCAGGGAATCAACAAATTTGACGATTATACGACGCTGGGACGCGGCGGCTCCGATACGACAGCAGTTGCACTGGCGGCGGCGCTCCATGCGGACGCATGCGAAATCTACACAGATGTGGATGGCGTATTTACGGCAGATCCGCGCGTAGTTCCAAACGCACGCAAGCTGGAAGAGATCACATATGATGAGATGTTAGAGATGGCGAGCCTTGGAGCCGGTGTGCTTCATAACCGTTCGGTTGAGATGGCAAAGAAATATGGCGTTCAGTTAGTCGTTCGCTCCAGTTTAAATACAAGTGAAGGAACAGTGGTTAAGGAGGAAAGTAAGATGGAAAAAATGTTAGTGAGTGGTGTTGCCACGGACAAAAACGTAGTGCAGTTTGCAGTAAAGGGACTGGAGAACAAACCGGGCGTTGCCTTTAAGCTGTTCCAGCATCTGGCAAATCACAATGTCAATGTAGATATGATCCTGCAGTCTGTAGAGCACGGAGGGACACAGGATATTGTATTTACTGTTACACAGGACAGTGCAGATGAGGCGCTTAACATTCTGGAACGCCATGGAAACAGCAGTCTGAAATGCGATGAAATTACTGTGACAAAAGAGGTTTCCAAGGTATCCATTGTCGGAGCCGGAATGATGTCTAATGCAGGTGTTGCAGCAAAAATGTTTGAGGCGCTGTATGATGCAGGTGTAAACATCCGTCAGATTTCCACATCAGAAATCCGTGTTACGGTATTGATCGATGAAAAATACACAAATCAGGCAGCACAGGCAGTACATGATGCATTTGCATTATAGAAAAAGCCGGGGATGTGTTTAGAAGTGAGGTAAATATGGATATCATAAAAAAGATCGCGCAGGAATTGGAAATTCAGCCATGGCAGGCAGAAGCTGCCGTAAAGCTGATTGATGAGGGCAACACGATTCCTTTTATTGCAAGATACCGTAAGGAGGTACATGGAAGCTTAGATGATGAGCAGCTTCGAAATCTTCATGAGAGACTGGTCTATCTTAGAAATCTGGAAGAAAAGAAAGAACATGTGCTTGCGAGTATTGAAGAGCAGGGAAAACTGACGCCTGAACTCAAACAGCAGATTCTTGCAGCAGAGACACAGGTAGTTGTAGAGGACCTGTATCGTCCGTACCGCCCAAAGAGAAGAACCAGAGCCACGATAGCAAAGGAAAAGGGACTGGAAGGGCTGGCTGTTTTTCTGTTGGAACAGAAGGGGGAACATACGGTACAGGAGGAAGCAGAGAAATACCTTTCCAAAGAAAAGGAAGTGGAGACGGCGGAGGATGCGATTGCAGGCGCCGAGGATATCCTTGCCGAAGAAATCTCTGACAATGCTGCGTATCGTATGTATATCCGCAATATTACGTTTGAGGAAGGACGGATACTTTCTGCAGCGAAGGATGAGAAAGCCCAGTCTGTCTACGAAATGTATTACGATTACCAGGAGGAAGTGAAAAATATTGTCGGACACCGTGTTCTTGCGCTGAACCGCGGGGAAAAGGAAAAATATCTGCTGGTAAAGCTGGAGGCTCCGGAGGAACGGATTCTTGGTTATTTGAAAAAACAGATTGTGACGGCGGAAGGAAAAGATACGGAAGCGTATCTTTTGGAGACGATTGAGGATAGCTATAAAAGACTGATTGCACCGGCGATTGAGCGGGAAATTCGCAGTGAGCTGACGGAAAAGGCAGAGGACGGTGCGATAAAAGTATTTGGAAAAAATTTAGAGCAGCTTTTGATGCAACCGCCGATTACAGGAAAAACGGTTTTAGGCTGGGATCCGGCATTCCGTACCGGCTGTAAGCTGGCAGTGGTAGATGCGACCGGAAAGGTGCTTGACACGACTGTGATCTATCCGACTGCACCGCAGAATAAGGTAGAAGAGGCAAAGCGTGTTGTCCGGAAGCTGATTGCAAAATACGATGTCTCACTGATTTCGGTAGGAAACGGTACGGCATCCAGGGAATCCGAGCAGGTGATCGCTGACATGCTCAAGGAAATTGATAAACCGGTGCAGTATATTATTGTCAATGAGGCAGGGGCCTCCGTGTATTCCGCAAGCAAGCTTGCGACAGAGGAATTTCCTAATTTTGACGTGGGGCAGAGAAGCGCTGCGTCCATTGCAAGGAGACTTCAGGATCCGCTGGCAGAGCTGGTAAAAATTGATCCGCAGTCGATTGGCGTGGGTCAGTACCAGCATGACATGAATCAGAAAAAACTGTCAGAAACCCTGTCAGGCGTGGTAGAGGACTGCGTCAATAAGGTTGGGGTTGATCTGAATACAGCGTCTGCGTCGCTGTTGGAATATATTTCCGGAATTTCAAAGCCGATAGCAAAAAATATTGTACTTTACCGGGAAGAGAATGGAAAATTTAAAAACAGGAAAGAATTATTAAAAGTGCCGAAGCTTGGACCGAAGGCATTTGAACAGTGCGCCGGTTTTATGCGCATCCCGGATGGGACGAACCCATTGGATGCCACCAGCGTCCATCCTGAAAGCTATCAGGCGGCAGAAGCGCTGCTGGAAAAGCTGGAAATGACGATGGATGACGTCAAAAAGCTTCAGAGTGAGATTGCAAAGAAAAAAGAGCCTGCCGTACAAAAAGAAAAAAAGCAGAGTGGAAAGCAGGAATTTAAGATACGGAATACGAACACGGCATTTGGCGCAGCATTTGCCAAAGCTTTTAAAGATGCCGGTATCTCTGTGCCGGAACAAAAGGAAACTGCGCCCCGAACCCCAAAAAACGGCTTGTCTGTCCGGGTAAAGGATAAGAAAAAGCTGGCGCAGGAGCTGGGAATCGGTGAAATTACATTGGAGGATATACTCAAGGAGTTAGAAAAGCCGGCAAGAGATCCGCGTGACGAGATGCCAAAGCCGATACTCCGGACAGATGTGCTGGAGATGAAAGATTTAAAAGAGGGCATGATTTTAAAAGGGACTGTGCGCAATGTGATTGATTTTGGGGTATTTGTTGATATCGGAGTACATCAGGATGGGCTGGTGCATATTTCCCAGATTTCGGATAAAAAGTTTGTAAAGCATCCGCTGGAGGTTGTCAGTGTGGGTGATATTGTCGACGTGAAGGTGATGAGCGTTGATTTAAAGAAACAGAGGATTCAGCTGACAATGAAGCTGTAGCCGGCCAAAAAGGTACCATGGGGAATGCTTCTTCTCCATTGGGCGCTGGGCGAGGCAGGAGGCTGTCTGAGGTACATATGGAGGTAGATAGAAAAGAATGGGATTCCTGAAAAACTATTTTGTTGAAGTGAAAAACGGGACAAAGGTTACCTACAGCGAGGGCGATTTGCGCAAGCTGGACAGAACCTATGAAAATGAAGTCCTGTACTCCAGAGAGAGCCGGGTTAAGACACCAATCCGAAAGATTTCCCACCGCGCCTACATTTCACAGGTCAGGGATTATGCTTTTGAGAAGATTCTCGACAAACATATCTATACTTTTCAGCACCTTTTAGTGGTGCCGAATCCGTATGGCTTAGTGAAACAGTCCGCGTTGATTTTGTTTAATTCCTCACAGGAGACGAAGGTGCGCTATCGGGTATATGGGGATACGCCGGATGCAGACTTTACCGGCGAGACGGAGTATAATACAAGGCACCGTGTTCCGGTGATGGGATTATATTTCGGCAGGAGCAACAAAGTCCTTTTAGAGATGCTTGACAGGGATGAAATGGTAATCAGGCGCCGGGAAATCCGCATATACGTTTCCGAGATGCCGGTCCGCATAGAAAATGTGATTTCTTCGGCAGAAAGCAAAAAAATGCCATATTTTTCCTTTATCATGGTTAATGGACTTACGTTTAACCCGTTTGCTTTTGACTGCAATATGGCGATACGTTATTCGATTCAGCTGCGCACCAGCAAGATTGGCATGATTCCGCTCAACGGAGGTCATTTTCTGTATGAAGACAGTACCGTCAGCCAAATGGACAGCAAGGGAAGAGCCGTTTCCTGCTGCTATCACGAAATGGATTATATGGGACGGGTTTACCGCACATTCCTGCTTGATTTCCCAATCAAGGAAATTGTGGCACAGCAGGGAGATTCCTTGTTTATAGTGACTTCTTCGGACGGGGAACACGCAGCAGACAGCATTGCTGAGCTGGACAGGAACAGCGGCAAAGTGAAAAAGAGATGCAATATAAGCAGTCTTTTCGGGAATAAATATAAAAACAAGACGAACTGGGCGGACATCACAGCGCTGTCGTGTCAGGGCGACAGCCTTCTTGTCACGCTAAAACGGCTTCATACAATTTTCAGGATGAACTGGCGCTTACAGAAGTTGGAATGGATTTTGGCTCCGGATTCTGTCTGGAAAGGAACAGAGGCGGAACAATATGTTATCCGGGGCAATGTGCGCAACCATGCTGTTTGCCGAAGGCCGGATTTCGCCTATATGGAGGGAGAACCGGATGCGTCTGCAGAAAAGCTTCTTGTGTACCATCAGAAGTCAGAGGGAGATATTAAGCTGGGCAATGTAAAGCCTTGCCGGAAATCTGCTGTGGTCTGCGTCCGTATCGATAAAAAAACGCATTTTTACAAAAAGGTTTTTGCGATAGCCTGTGCAAAAACAAAAAGATTTGGAAGTGCGATTCTAACAAAGGATGGAAAACATGTGCTTATTGGAGCCGGTTATCTGAAATATATCAATGAACGGATGCGTTCATGCCTTACCGTGGTCGACACAGAAACTGCAGAAACGGAATTTGAACTGCCCCTGCAGAAGTTTTTCAACAAAATGTGGGTATTCGAGCCGGATATTTTGCAGTTCACAAAACAGATTGACACCAGACAGAATGCTGTGTACGGCGCGCTAAAAACCCCGGAAAGATTCCATGGGGAACTTCCGCAGGAAGCACAGGAGCGGATTGAAAAGGAATATTTCAGTAATATCCGTATCTGTGATGAGCTGGTTTTGTACAATATCTTGCCGGGAAGAGTAGACAGGGTGTACTTTATTGGAAAGGAAAATGCCTATCTGCAGGATTATACCGGCATGAAGCCAAAAAAGCATAAGGCTTCCATGGCCTGTTCGTTAAGCGGCTTTGCCGTGGACGAATATCATATTATGGTAGAGAGCCGTGGGGTCGTCCATCGTTTGAAAAACGAGATCAGAATTGTCAAAGGGCAGGATATGTCCTGAGGCAGAAAGGCAACAAATGCCGGAAACTCCGGCAGGCAGAAACAGGGAGAAAGTGCGAAAGTTTTTGACTTTCACAAGTGCGAAAGTTTTTAACTTTCGCACTGCAAAAAATGCAGCGCAAAAGCGCAGAAATGAGGAAAACAATGAAGCAGTTGACACATTTACAGGAATTAGAAGCGGAAGCGATTTATATTATTCGCGAAGTAGCTGCAGAATGTGAAAAGCCGGTGATGTTGTATTCAATCGGAAAGGACAGTTCTGTTATGCTGCACCTTGCAAGAAAAGCATTTTATCCGGAAAAACCGCCATTTCCATTTCTCCATATTGATTCTACATGGAAATTTAAGGAAATGATTAAATTCCGTGATGAGGTGGCAAAGAAATATGATTTGGACATGCTTGTCTATTCCAATGAGGAAGGGATTCGCCAGGGGATTAATCCATTTGACCATGGCTCTGCTTATACGGACATCATGAAAACGCAGGCGTTAAAGCAGGCGCTGAAAAAATATGGGTTTACCGCAGCATTTGGCGGCGGCAGAAGAGATGAAGAAAAATCCCGTGCAAAAGAGCGTATCTTCTCTTTCCGGAATGCGGAGCAGGCATGGGACCCGAAAAATCAGCGGCCGGAGATGTGGAAACAGTACAACACCAAGATTTTTCAGGGGGAAAGCATTCGTGTATTCCCAATTTCAAACTGGACGGAAAAGGATATCTGGGAATATATCAGGCAGGAGCAGATTGAAATTGTTCCGCTGTATTTTGCAGCGGAAAGGCCGGTAGTATACCGTGACGGTAATATTATCATGGTAGATGATGACAGGATGCGCCTGAATCCGGGAGAGGAAATCCAGCACAAGATGGTGCGTTTCCGCACGCTGGGCTGTTATCCTCTGACGGGAGGCATTGAATCCAATGCGACAACACTGGATGAGATTATTGAAGAAACACTGAGTGCCGTATCTTCGGAGCGTACAACCCGCGTTATTGACAATGAGGCAGCGGGCAGCATGGAGAGAAGAAAAAGGGAGGGATATTTCTAATGCAGAGTTTACTAAAATTTATTACCTGTGGAAGTGTAGATGATGGAAAATCCACCTTGATCGGCCATATGCTGTATGATGCAAAGTTAATCTTTGCCGATCAGGAAAAAGCGCTTGAGTTAGACAGCAAGGTTGGAAGCAATGATGGCGGTATTGATTATTCACTGCTCTTAGATGGGCTGATGGCGGAGCGTGAGCAGGGGATTACAATAGATGTCGCATATCGTTATTTTACCAGCGACAGGAGAAGCTTTATTGTAGCAGATACGCCGGGACATGAGGAATATACAAGAAATATGGCGGTAGGCGCTTCCTTTGCCGATCTTGCAGTTATCTTAGTTGACGCCTCCAAGGGTGTTTTGGTGCAGACCAGACGCCACAGCCGGATCTGTGCGCTGATGGGTATCCGCCATGTAGTATATGCAATCAACAAAATGGATCTCGTGGATTATGACCAGGGAACCTTTGAGGAAATCAGCAGTGAAATTACAAAGATGGCAGTTGAATATAACTTTGCGTCGCAGTATCTGATTCCGGTTTCCGCGACAGTGGGGGATAATATTACCAAAATATCGAAAAAGATGCCGTGGTATCATGGAAAAACTTTACTGGCCTATCTGGAAGAGATTGATGTGACAGACAAAACAGATGCGACAGGCTTTGTTCTGCCGATTCAGCGCGTCAGCCGTCCAAACCGCGAATATCGTGGCTTTCAGGGACAGATTGAGGTTGGCGAGGTAGCTGTTGGTGATGAGATTATGGTATTGCCAAGCGGGAATAAGTCAAAAGTCAAATCCATTTATAATATGATGGAGCAGGTCGATTCCGCATTTGCCGGACAGGCGGTATCGATTGAGCTGGAGGATGAGATTGACGTGTCCAGAGGATGCGTGCTTGTCCGGGATACCGAATTAAAAGTCGGCAAAATGTTTACGGCAAAGATTTTGTGGATGGATGACGCGAAGCTTGTGGCAGGAAAGAACTATTATCTGAAGCTCGGCACAAATACGGTGCCTGCTGTGATTATGAATATCAAGCACAAGATTGATGTCAACACAGGCGCAAAGGTGAAAGCGGAGCGTCTGTTCAAAAATGAGATTGCCGTGTGTGATATTTCATGCGCCGATCAGATTGTGTTCGATAAATTTAAAAATCATAAGGATTTAGGCTGCTTTATTTTGATCGACCGCGTAACGAATATGACTTCGGCATGTGGTGTCATTGAACATTCTCTGCGCCGTGAGGGGAACCTGACATGGCACGAGATGGACATTACCCGCGACCTTCGCTCAAAGCAGAAGGGACAGTCTCCAAAGACAGTCTGGCTGACCGGTCTCAGCGGCGCAGGAAAATCTACGCTGATCAATGAGCTGGAGAAGCGTATGTTTGCGGCAGGCAAGCATACCATGGTGCTTGACGGCGACAATGTGCGCATGGGCCTGAATAAAAATCTCGGATTTAAGGAGACAGACCGCATTGAAAATATCCGCCGTGTGGCAGAGGTTGCCAAGCTGATGAATGATGCGGGACTGATTGTACTGACCTCGTTTATTTCGCCGTTTGCACAGGATAGGCAAAATGCCAGAAGGATTATTGGCGAGGACAGCTTTGTCGAAGTGTACGTATCCACTTCGCTGGAGGAATGCGAAAAGCGTGACGTGAAGGGACTTTATAAGAAGGCGAGAGGCGGAGAGATACCAAACTTTTCCGGTATTACCAGCCCTTATGAGCCGCCGACACACGCTGAGATTGTTATAGATACAGCGGGTCAGACAGTAGAGGAATCGGTAGATCATCTGATGAAGGAATTAGAAAAATGGGGATGCTGACATCGATTTTAAGAATCGGGTTTGTCGGGTTCGGCGGCGGAAGCGCGTTGATTCCGGTCATTGAAAAGGCAGTTGTAGAGGAAGATCACTTACTGCGGAAAAAAGAGTACGATAAGGATGTCATTGTAGCAAGCATTACGCCGGGTGCCCTGCCTGTGGAAATTGCCACTGGCCTGGGCATGCACGGCGGTAAAATATCGGAGATGATCGCAGCGGCGCTGTGTATGGCATTTCCGGGGGCGTTCTTTACCGTGCTTCTGATTTCAGTGCTTGCAGGCTTGAATCATGTTTTGATGACGCAGATTGAGTGTCTGTCGATTGGCATTACCGCATTTATCTGCTGCATGCTGACGGATTATACAAAAAAGACGTTGCGCGAGGCGAGAAAGGAAAGCAAAGGGCGGTTTCACCGGGCGCTGCTGATTCTGGCAGGTGTTTTCTTGCTGACCTGTTGGAAAAATATCTTTAAGCTGTTTGGCATTAACGGCAGCCCTTTTTTTCACTTTCCACCCTGCAGACGCTGGGCATTGCATTTTTTGGCATTCTCTATACGCATTGTAAGTTTACGAAAAAAAATGTATCAGTATCTGGTGTGCTGATTGCGCTTTATCTGTTTGCGGACAGCGGTTCGGCACAGTGGAGCATTGCCCTGTCATGGTGTGTCAAAGCGGCGATGCTTGTGCTGGCAGTCAGAGGGCTGTACCGCAGCATTGTGAAAGATGGGGCGAAGAAAAAGACAGTGCCGTGGCAGCCCATGGCAAAGCGGGTGTCTGCCTGGATTTTGTTTACTGTAGTCTTATCTGTTCCAGCTGCAGTTGTTTGTTGGGATACGATTCCTTTTTTGGGCAACGGCTGGCTTTCCTCCTTGCTTTCTTTCGGCGGAGGAGATGCCTACCTGACAGTGGCGAGCGGTATATTTGTGGATACCGGTGCGGTGGACAGCTCAGATTTTTATGGACATCTGGCGCCGATAGTCAATGCAATGCCGGGGTCGATTTTGTGCAAGGTTTTATCCGGTGTGGGCTATTATATTGGCTATGATGCAACAGGCGGCATGACCGGCGGATATCTGGTTGCACTGGCGGGATTTTCCTGCAGCCTTGCAGCTTCCGGAAGCGTTTTTTGTATTGTGTATTATATCTATGAATGTTTTGAAAAATTAGATGTGTTCCGCCTGATCAGCCGTTGGATTCGGCCAATTATTGCGGGGCTTTTGCTCAGTTTGATTTTAAGCCTTGTGTATCAGAATACGCAGACTGCTGTCAAGCTGGAGAGCAGCGTGCCCGTAATTTTAGGAATTACTGTATTTATTTATGCAATCGATCAGCTGCTCCTATACAAATGGAAAAAGAAAAATGGCATATTGATTCTGTTTTCCGGTATAGCTTCGCTGCTTTTGTGTAATTTGGCAATCTATTTTCAAGCAGTTTAATTATCAGCAATTAGTATAGCGTTTTTTAATTAACTACACTTTATTACTTGCCTGTAAATGAGTTTTTGTTTTGGCTGAAATTGCCGGTACATAGGTAACGAATAGACGAATGAGAAAAGCCTGCCGCTCTGTGCGGCAGGCTTTTCTCATTCGTCTATTCGTTACCTGTTATTTTGTGAATTTTGAAATAAATTGACCTGGAAAACTTTTTGCTTTCTGCGTAACCTTTTTGGAAATATCTTTCACCTGCTGCTTTGTGCTGGGATTTAGCTGTTTTTTTGCATCCGTCAGCTGGCGCTGCAGTTCTAAAATAATATCGCCGCATGCATTGATTAATTCTTCTGTGCTGTACGGTTCTACTTTTTCCTCATTTTCCGGTTTTTCATAAAAGAGAATGCCATCCTCCCGGTGCAGATAGCGCTTTGCAATATCTGTATTGCCGGCTTCAAATTTTTTCAGGAAATCGGAAGGGGTGCCGGAAGGAAAACTGCAGGCGCGTTTATAGCTTGCCCGCCCACCTTTTTGCATGGTCACAACATGCATTAATGGGAACATAAATCCCTTTTTATCTGAAAATTCAGGCCTTGCGTTTAAAATCTGTTTTACCTTAATGTATTCTCCGGCAACGCTGTCATTTTTAATGCGGTCAGATTCGTCATATTCGTCGGTCAGTTCCAGTCCGACAAAATGTAAAAAGTCAGAGAGCAGGGACTGGTTTAATGGTCCCTGATAAAACTGTCCGCGCTCAAACGGCCGTACAATGATATTTTCCTGTCCGATAAACGCAGCGATTTTATCCAGATTGCGTTCATATGCCGCGTGAACCCTGCGCCATGGCTCTGTGTCTAAAAAGCCGGAAAAATCAAGCTTCTGGGAGCTTTTTACCGTTTGCTGCCAGTAAGACTGGATATAGGCATCCTGCCGTCTGAGATAGACGATAACCTTTAATGAATGTCCATGGGCTTTCAGGGCGTCGTATAAATCATCCCAAAAATTTGGAATGGAATGCCATGCGTTCCAGATGGATTCATCCGACAAAATGACATTTTCATATTCCGAAAGGTGTACAAGAAGTTTTTCCATGCCCTCCTCGCGAAGCGCTTTTTCCTGCACATACAGGCGTTCATGGCGTTCATTAAAGTAATTCTGTACTAAAAAGTGTGCGTTTCTGTCTTTTCCGATATTTTCAAAACGAAATCCCATCGATGGGTAATTATATCCCTTCTTTTTCAGGGTTTTCCGGTTTTGTGCCAAAAAATATTGGATCGTCGAAGTACCTGTCTTTGGCGTTCCAATATGTAGATACAAACAGCCCATGGCAAAATATCTCCTTTTCTTTCATTTTTTCTTTTTGTCATTGTAAACTCGATCTGAATTTATAGTAAAAATGTGTCAAATACTTGTTATCTGACACATTTTTAACAACAATATTATTATATCCGATTTTTGAAAAAATAAAAAGAGTTTTTTTACGTTCTTTTTATTTCCGCCTCTTTTTGCGGCACAGTGCTTTTTTAAGCAGAAAATACCGCATTATGGGAAAATTTTGATTTGATCTGTTTCGGGATTTTTTTCAGTCTGTTTCGCAGCAGCCTTGCAAGTATTTTAGATTGTTTCTTTATGCTGCCGGAAGCCGCCTCATTTTCGTCGAGCTGCTGTTTTAATTCCAGAATAATATCGCCGCATGCATTGACTAGCTCTTCTTTTGTATAAGGCTCCATGGTACTGTTCTTCTTGGGCTTTTCATAAAAAAGCACACCGTCCCTGCGGTTTAGATATCGTTTGGCAATTTCTGCATTGCCGGCTTCAAATTTTTCTAAAAAGGCGGACGGATCGCCGGAAGGGAAGCAGGATGCGCGCTGGTAGCTTGCCTTTTCCTCCTGATTCATTGTGGCATTGCGGAGAAGAGAAACCATAAATCCTTTTTTGTCCGAGAAAGCCGGATTTGAATTTAAAATCTGTTTAATCTGGATATATTCGCCGGAAATCGTTCCGTTTTTGACATTGTCTGCAGAAGCATACTCTTCTGTCAGCTCCAGTCCGATATAGTGCAGAAAATCTGCCGTGAGGGAATGGCCCTCCGGCCCGCTGCAAAATTGCTGCCATTCAAAAGGGCGCACAATGATATTTTCCTGCCCAATATAAGAAGCAATGTAATCCAGTGTTTTTATATAGTTTGCGTGAACCCGTTTCCATGGCTTTGTTGCAAGATAACCGGCAAAGTCAAGGTTCATTGATTTGCATTTGACAGACTGTGCCCAGTACGATTGAATATAGGAATCCTGCCGTCTGAGGTAGACAATGACCTTTAGAGTGTGCCCAGCCGCGCTTAATGTTGTGTACAGCTCTTTCCAGAAATCAGGAACTGTGTATGCGCCGTTCCAGAGAGCTTCGTCTGACAGAATAATATTTTCTGTCTCATGGAATTGTTTGAGAAGCGTTTCCATGCCTTCTTTTCGCAGTGCATTTTCTTCTTCATACTGCCGCTCATTTTGTTCATTATAAATATGGTGAAACAGAAAATGTGCATTGCGGTATTTTCCGATGGTATCAAAATGATACTTCATATCAGGGAAGCTGTACCCTTTTTTATTTAATGTGTCCCGATTTTGTGCCAGAAAATACTGAATGGTCGTTGTGCCTGTCTTTGGTGTTCCAACATGTAAATATAAACAGCCCATAGCAAATAGTCTCCTTTTCTTTTTTCTGTGGATTAGTATATTTAGCAATCTTGTCAAATTCGGTAAGAAAATATGGTAAAATTGTGAAAAAATGTGTCAGGCAGCTTTTTTTTGCACTGCAAAAAATAGATTAAAAAAAGTTATACAATTTTCCTGCCGTTTGTACCCTTTGACAGCAAAAATTGTATAATGTGCATAAAACAAACAGGGAAAAAGTGAAAAATTTGTGTGGTTTTATAGAAATCCATTGCATTTATTTTGTGAAATGATATAATCTTAATTAAGATTTCGAAAAAATTTTATAGAAAGAGAGGGTTTTAAATTTATGGTAAACAGATTTATTTTGAATGAAACTTCTTATCATGGCGCAGGAGCGATTGCAAGCATTGCGGACGAGGCAAAGGCGAGGGGCTTTCAGAAAGCATTTGTCTGCTCCGATCCGGATCTGGTTAAGTTTGGCGTAACGAAAAAGGTGCTGGATGTGCTGGACAAGGCAGGGCTTGCTTACGAGCTGTATTCCAACATCAAGCCAAATCCAACGATTGAAAATGTGCAGACAGGTGTTGAGGCATTTAAAAATGCGGGTACGGACTACCTGATTGCAATCGGCGGCGGTTCTTCCATGGATACGGCAAAAGCGATTGGAATTATCATCAATAATCCGGAATTTGCGGATGTGCGGAGCTTAGAAGGGGTAGCTGACACCAAAAATAAGTGCGTGCCGATTTTTGCAGTTCCGACTACAGCAGGAACTGCGGCAGAGGTTACCATCAATTACGTTATCACAGATGCAGAGAAAAACCGCAAGATGGTTTGTGTAGATCCGCACGACATTCCGGTTGTGGCATTCATTGATTCTGAAATGATGTCATCTATGCCAAAGGGATTGACCGCAGCTACCGGTATGGATGCGCTGACACATGCGATCGAGGGATACATCACAGCGGGAGCATGGGAATTGTCTGATATGTTTCATTTAAAAGCAATCGAGATCATTGCGCGTTCTCTTCGCGGTGCTGTTGACAATACGCCGGAAGGGCGGGAAGGCATGGCTTTGGGACAGTATGTAGCAGGCATGGGATTCTCAAATGTCGGCCTTGGAATTGTTCATTCGATGGCACATCCTCTCGGTGCGCTGTACGATACGCCGCATGGAATTGCAAATGCCATTATCCTGCCGACAGTTATGGAGTACAATGCAGAGGCAACCGGTGAAAAATATCGTGACATTGCAAAGGCAATGGGCGTAGAGGGTACGGAAAGCATGTCTCAGGAAGAATACCGCAAAGCAGCTGTAGATGCAGTAAAACAGCTGTCAAAGGATGTAGGTATTCCAGAAGATCTGAAAGAGATCGTAAAGGAAGAAGATATTCCGTTCCTTGCGCAGTCTGCATATGATGATGCCTGCAGACCGGGCAATCCGAAAGAAACTTCTGTTGAAGATATTACAGAACTGTATAAGAGTTTACTGTAAATTATATATTCGAATCAATTCGGCTGACATTAGAGGAGCCTGCGGCGCCAAGTAATACAATTACTTTTTGCCCGCTGCACTAGTACATTGTTTTTGAAAAACTGGAAGCTTGAAAGTCTTTGACTTTCAGGCTTCTTATTTTTTAAAAATTCGGTGTAGATCTTTTTGGTCCAGAATGATTAAAAGGGTCATATCTGCAGTCAGTACCTTATCCGGGTCAAGGTTTACAATGATCTCACGGTTTTGCCTGGCAGCCACTACATTAATGTTTTCTTTTTGCCGGAGATTCAGTTCCCGGAGGGTGTGGTTCGTCCATTCCGGCCGGATGGCAATTTCCACCATGCGGGCACTCTCAGAGATTTCAAAAAAATCCAGAACATTTCCGGTAATCAGACGCCTTGCAATCCGGATGCCGGATTCGTGCTCAGGAATAGAAGTCTTATCCGCTCCGACTTTTTCTAAAATTTTGGTGTGGGTGGCATCCTTTGATTTGGCATATACAAAAGGGACACCGGCTTCTTTACAGAAAATCGTACACAGAATGCTGGCATCCAAATTATTGGTAATGGCAATGACGGCGGCATCCATATTGGAAATGCCAAGCGTACTCATGGTTTCCGCATCTCTGACATCAGCCCTGACAGCACAGGTAACGATATCGGCAAGTGCGTGGACGCGTTCTTTGTCATTGTCAACGGCGAGTACATCCGCGCCGGCATTTGAAAGCTCTATGGCAACACTTTTTCCAAATCTTCCAAGACCAAATACAACGATTGATTTTTTCATATTTGCTTTCCTTTCTGTTATCTGCAATTTTTTGTTGCTATTCATATTCACAGTTCATCTGATTTTTCTTTTGGTATTATTCCGCTTTTAAATTGACTGCACTCTCCGAATGGATTTTTTCTTTGGAATTATCCTACCGTAATATCTTCCGTCGGATAGGAAGTCAGCGAATGGCTTGATTTACTGAATACGATGGCGAGCGAAATCGGCCCGATCCTGCCCAGGTACATACAGAGAATAATAATAAGCTTGCCGGCAGTATGCAGTTTCCCTGTAAAATCTCTGGTCAGTCCCGAAGTGCTGATTGCGCTGGTAACTTCAAAGGCAATGTCTGACATGGCACCGCCCTCGGCAATGGACAGGGCAATGATTGCCAGAAAGAGACAAAACGCACTGACCAGGGTAACGGCAAGTGCCTTCTGAACAGTTTTGTGCGGAATATTTTTATGAAAGACAACCAGATGGTCCCTACCGTGTATGGTTGAAAAGGTACTTAAGGCAAGAACGGCAAAGGTGTTGGTTTTAATTCCGCCGGCAGTACCGATGGAGGAGCCGCCGATAAACATCAGGATGATACAGACGATAATACTGGACCCCCGCATTTGTGCCTGTGAAAAGGTAGCAAAGCCTGCCGTTCTGGTTGTGACGGCTTCGAACAGGCTGGCCATCAGCTTTTCGGCCGGCGTCAAATTGCCGATGGTATTCGGATTACTATACTCCAGAATAAAGATTAATACTGTGCCGGACAGAATCAAAGCGGCGGTTGTTATTAAAACAATCTTTGTGTTTAAATGAAGCTTTTGAAAAAACTTTTCTGCTTTCAGGCTGCCGCAGCGGATCCGTTTCCACACATCAATTATATCCCACCACACAATAAAACCGATGCCTCCAAGGATGATCAGGGCGATCGTGACAAAATTAATCCATGGATTTGTCAGGTATTTTTCGAAGCTGTTGTCCCCAAGCAGGTCAATCCCGGCGTTGCAGAATGCGGTAACAGAATGAAATACAGAGTAGCAAAGTCCCCTTACCAATCCATATTCCGGAATAAACTGCAGCGCATAACAAATAGCGCCGATGCCCTCGATCAGGAAAGTTCCCTTTAATATTTTCCGGAGAAAAGAGACAAGGCCGCTCAGTGTATTCAGGTTCAGCGCATCCTCCAGCAGAAGCCTGTCCTTCAGCGTGATTCTCCGGCCGATAATCATCATGACAGCGGTGGTAAAGGAGATAATGCCAAGCCCGCCGAGCTGGCTCAGAATCAGGATAACGACCTTGCCGGCAATACTCCAGTGCAGATAGGTTGGTACGACGACAAGGCCGGTTACGCATACCGAGGTTGTCGCTGTAAAAAAAGCATCAATAAACGAGGTGGTATAACCGTCTGCAGAACAGAACGGCAGCATCAGGAGCAATGTGCCGATGAGAATTGCTCCAAAGAAACCCAGTGCAATAATCTGCGTTGTCGATAAATTTATGTTCTTTTTTTTCATATTTAACCTCTTAACGCGCCAACGTTGTGTTTTTCGTATCAAAACTGGAAACATTATAATTCTTTCCGTTAGAAATGTAAATAAAAAAATCAAAAAGGGGCTTGCTTTTTGATTTTTTGTATGATACTATAAATAACGTTCGGTGATTAAGTCGCTGATCAAACATTGTGCGCGTAGCTCAGCTGGATAGAGCGTCTGACTACGGATCAGAAGGCCGGGAGTTCGAATCTTCTCGCGCACGCTGACGGAGATCTTATTGGAATATATCCTGTAAGGTCTCTTTTTTCATGGGCATAAAAAAAGCCATTTGATATATACTGATAGAAATCAGGGCTATTTGTATTTTTCCGGGTTGTCTGCTATAGTAAGAAACAGAATGTGGGCAGAGCGGGAGAATGGAAATTTGCAAACGGAGAGGAAGTGATGGGTTGTTTGATTTTAAGATGCTAGAAAAGATCGTTGGTGAAGAAAACTGTCTGGCGGACGAATTGCTTTCGAGACACACAACGTTTCATATCGGAGGGGAGGCAAGATATTTTGCCGCTCCGCAATATATAGAAGATTTTGTCGAGGCAGCAGCGTATGTGAGACAGGCAGAAATTCCGTATTTTATTATGGGAAATGGAAGCAACCTGCTCGTGTATGATACCGGATATGACGGTGTGATTCTGAGCACCAGCCTGCCGGGAAGAGTAATAAAAGAAGCTGAGGGGAAGCTGGCGTTAAATGCACTTTTGGAGACAGAACCGGAAAAGCTTAAAAAACAGGGGTTTCTCTCTGCCAAAGAGCTGGAACGGCTTCGGTCAGAAGCGGGAGATGTACTTTCCAGGCAGCAGCTCTTTCTCGCCGGAAGCGGATTAATGCTGTCAGCGTTTGCCAACACGGTGACAGGGAAGGGAATGGCAGGTTTTGAATTTGCCGGAGGCATTCCCGGAACAGTGGGGGGAGCTGTCACAATGAATGCAGGGGCTTATGGCGGTGAGATCAGAGACTGCATTTTGGGCGCAAAGGTGCTGGCAGAGGATGGCCGGATTTTGTTTTTGACAAAAGAAGAGCTGGAACTTGGTTACCGGAGCAGCGTCATACAGAAAAAAGGGTATATTGTGCTTTGGGGACTGTTTGGCTTTTCACCGGGAGACAGGGAAGCGAGCCAGGAGCGGATGCGGGAGTATAACCGCAGACGCAGGGAAAAACAGCCGTTGGAGTATGGAAGCGCCGGAAGCACGTTCAAGCGGCCGGAAGGATACTTTGCCGGAAAGCTGATTGAGGATGCCGGACTGAAGGGCTACCGTGTTGGTGATGTGATGATTTCAGAAAAGCATTGCGGTTTTGTTGTAAACGTCGGAGAGGGAACTTACGATGATGCCAGACAGGTAATCGAGCACACGCAGAAAACCGTGCAGGAAAAATTCGGGGTGTCCCTGGAGCTGGAGGTCAAAATAGTAGGAGGAAGCCTATGATACGTTTTGTGATTGTGACGGGAATGTCGGGTGCAGGGAGAAGCTCGGTACTGCGCATGTTAGAGGATATGGGCTATCTTTGCATCGACAATCTTCCGGTTCCGCTGATTCCCAGGCTGACAAAGCTTTTGGTTGCAGAGCGGAAAAGTGTTGACCGGGTTGCACTGGGGATTGATATCCGCAACCAGGAAGGGCTGACAAGCCTGGATGGCATTCTGGGGGAGTTAAAAGGAGCTGGCTACCGGTATGAGGTGCTTTTTTTAGAGGCGGACAGCAATGTGCTGATTAAGCGGTATAAGGAAACGCGGAGAAATCATCCGCTTGCGCTGCAGGGACGCGTAGACAAGGCGATTGAGGCGGAGAGAAAAGAGCTTGCGGGCATCAAAAAAAGAGCGGATTATATTTTGGATACCAGCCATATGCTGATCAGGGACCTTAAGCAGGAGATTGATAAGATTTTTCTGGAAAAGACAGAATATGAAAACTTTTTTATTACGCTGCTGTCGTTCGGCTTCAAATATGGGATCCCGGAAGATGCAGACCTGGTATTTGATGTCCGTTTCCTGCCCAATCCATTTTATATTCCAGAGCTGAAACCGCTGACCGGCAACGACAGAGAAGTCTATGAATTTGTGATGACGACCGAACAGGCGCCAGTTTTTCTGGAGCAGCTGTATCAGATGCTAAGCTTTTTGATACCCAATTATATCATAGAGGGCAAAAATCAGATTGTCATTGGGATTGGCTGTACGGGTGGAAAACACCGCTCTGTCACCATTACAAATGCGCTGCTGCAGAAGATGCAGGAGTTGCCTTACAGTCTGAAGGCAGAACACAGGGACATTGAAAAAGCCTGAGAAGCCGAACACAGAGACATTGAAAAGGCCTGGGAAACCGGGCTGGCCATTCGGAAAGGACGGAGATCGTAATGTCATTTTCCAGAAAAGTAAAAGAGGAACTGGTGACACAGACAAGTGATGCGAGGCATTGCCGGATTGCAGAGTTTGCAGCCATTTTCATGCTGTGTGGAAAGATCAGAAAAACGGGCGCCGGAGGGCTTCGGATTCAAATTGATACAGAAAACTTGACAGTTGCCCGAAAATCCTATATCTTATTAAGGAAAACGTTTGATGTGCAGGCAGAAATTGCCGTGCGCAGGCACAATGCAAAAGCGGCTAATGTAAGCTATACGTTAGCAGTCAGTGGGCAAAAACAGGTTCTGATGATTTTAAAGGCTGTAAAGCTTATTGATGAGGCAGGGAATTTATGGGGAAATTCTTTGCAGGTACATAACCGCCTGGTACAAAACACCTGCTGCAGGCGCGCGTATCTGCGAGGGAGTTTTTTGGTGGCAGGTTCGATTACCAATCCCGAGAGAGCATATCATCTGGAGCTTGCTGTGCCGTCAAAGCAATATGCCGTGCAGCTTCAAAAGCTGCTGGCCGGATTTCAGATTGACGGAAAGATCGTCGAGAGGAAAAAATATTACGTGCTGTATGTAAAAGAGGGCGCACAGATTGTAGATTTTCTGAATGTGATTGAGGCGCACCGTGCGCTGATGGAGCTGGAGAATGTCCGCATTGTGAAAGAGGTACGTAATTCGGTGAACCGGCAGGTGAACTGTGAGACGGCAAATATCAATAAAACAGTCACGGCAGCTGCAAAACATATGGAGAATATAAGGTATTTACAGGCAAATTTGGGGTTTAGCCAGCTGGCAGACAATCTGCGTGAGATTGCAGAGCTGCGGATGGAGTATCCGGACAGTTCCCTGCAGGAGTTAGGGGAGATGCTTCCGGAGCCGATCAGCAAATCCGGAGTGAATCATCGTCTGCGCAAGATTAGTAAACTGGCAGAGCAGATCAGAGAAAAAAAGGGTGCATTTACTTATCAAAAGGAGGACTCAGAGTCATGATCAGTAAGAAAATCAAAATTCAGATCCAAAGTGGATTGGAGGCTAGACCGGTTGCCGTGCTTGTACAGGTTGCAAGTCAATTTGACAGCAGTATTTACGTAGAGAGTGGGAATCGAAAGGTCAACGCCAAAAGCATCATGGGAATGATGGCGCTTGGACTGGATACCGGTGAAGAGGTAGTAGTTTCAGCAGAAGGTGTTGATGAGGTAAATGCGATGGAAGACATTGAAAAATTCTTAAGCGCTGCAAGCGCATAGAAAGATAGAAAGAATGATAAGCGGACTAAGTATGTTAAAACCATCTGATTATTCAGATGGTTTTTTCAGAATACGGTATTCAACGCGGAAAGGAGGTTGTTAGTTATTATGAGTTTTGCCCATCTGCATGTGCATACAGAATATTCCCTGCTGGACGGCTCCTGCAAAATACCGGAGCTGGTTGCGCGCGCAAAGGAGCTGGGAATGAAAAACCTTGCGATTACGGACCATGGCAATATGTATGGTGTAATTGACTTTTACCGCGCGGCGAGGGCGGCCGGAATCAATCCGGTCATTGGCTGTGAAGTCTATGTTGCGCCGGGATCGCGGTTTGACAGAGAGATTTCGAAGGGAGATGATCGGTACAATCACCTGGTTCTTCTGGCGGAAAACAATCAGGGCTATGCTAACCTGATGAAAATTGTTTCCCTGGGTTTTACAGAAGGGTTTTATTATAAGCCGCGTGTGGACTATGAGGTATTGGAAAAATACCACGAGGGCATTATTGCGTTAAGCGCATGCCTTGCCGGTGCTGTGGCGGCAAATCTCCGCAGGGGGCAGTATGACCAGGCGAAAAAAGAAGCCCTGCGGCTGGCAGGGATTTTTGGTGAAGATCATTTTTATCTGGAGCTTCAGGATCATGGCATGAAAGACCAGCAAACGGTTAATCAGGGACTGCTTCGCATGAACCAGGAGACAGGAATTGCACTTGTTGCGACAAATGATGTTCATTATATTATGGATTCGGATGCGGAAGCGCATGATATCCTTCTGTGCATTCAGACCAAAAAGCTGGTGACGGATGAGGACCGGATGCGCTACGAAGGGGGACAGTATTATCTGAAATCAGAAGAAGAAATGCTGTCGCTGTTTCCGTATGCGAAGGAGGCAGTGGAAAATACAGAACAGATTGCCAGCCGCTGCCATGTTGAAATTGAATTTGGTTCTTATAAATTGCCGCATTTTGATGTGCCGGATGGGCTGACTGCGTGGGAATATTTAAAACAGCTGTGCCGGAGCGGGTTAAAGGAGCGGTATGGCGAAGCAGCCGCAGAGCATCAGGCGCGAATGGATGAGGAGCTGTCGGTAATTCAGAAAATGGGTTTTGTTGATTATTTTCTGATTGTCTGGGATTTTATACGGTTTGCCAGGGAAAAGGGAATCAGCGTAGGGCCGGGGCGCGGATCTGCCGCCGGGAGTATCGTGGCGTATGCGCTGCGGATTACCAATATTGACCCGATACGTTACAATCTTTTGTTTGAGCGTTTTTTGAATCCGGAACGTGTCACGATGCCGGATATTGATATTGATTTCTGCTATGAGAGACGGCCGGAGGTAATCGAATATGTCATGGAAAAATACGGAAGGGACCATGTCGTACAGATCGTTACCTTTGGTACTCTGGCGGCAAGGGGTGTTATCAGGGATGTGGGACGGGTTCTGAACCTGCCGTACAATTATGTTGATGTGATTGCGAAGGCAGTGCCGATGGAGCTTGGCATCACGATCGAGAAAGCGCTTGTCAGGAATCCGGAGCTGAAAGCAATTTATGATTCCGACGAGCAGGCGAAAAATCTCATTGACATGTCAAAGCGCCTGGAAGGGCTTCCGAGACATACTTCAATGCATGCGGCGGGCGTGCTGATCAGCCCGAAGCCGGTTGATGAATATGTACCGTTGTCGAAGGCAGCAGACGGTACGATTACGACGCAGTACACCATGACCACATTAGAAGAGCTTGGGCTGTTAAAGATGGATTTTCTGGGACTGCGGACGCTGACGCTGATTCAGAATGCCGCGCGTATGGCAGGGTGTAAGGATTTGTCCCTGATGGACATAGATTTTGACGATCCGGCGGTCTATGAGATGATTGGCTCCGGCCGTACCGATGGCGTGTTTCAGCTCGAGAGCGCCGGAATGACGCAGTTTATGAAGGAATTAAAACCCCAGAATATGGAGGATATTATCGCAGGGATTTCTTTATACCGCCCCGGCCCGATGGACTATATTCCGCAGTATATACAGGGGAAAAATAATAAAGACAGCGTCACGTATGCCTGCCCGCAGCTTGAACCGATTTTAGAGCCTACCTATGGCTGCATTGTCTATCAGGAACAGGTGATGCAGATTGTGCGGAACCTGGCAGGCTACAGCCTGGGACGGAGCGATTTGGTGCGCCGTGCCATGGCGAAGAAAAAAGCGTCTGTGATGGCGCAGGAACGTAAAAACTTTGTCTATGGCAATGAAGCGGAGGGAGTAAAGGGCTGTATCGCCAATGGAATAGACGAGAAGGTTGCCAATCAGATTTTTGACGACATGACGGAATTTGCTAAATACGCGTTTAATAAATCGCATGCCGCGGCATATGCCGTGATCTCGTATCAGACTGCATGGCTGAAATATTATCATCCGGTCGAGTTTATGGCAGCATTAATGACCTCGGTCAAGGACAATCCGGGAAAGGTGCTGGGCTATGCCATGACCTGCAGCCAGCTTGGCATTCCGATTTTGGGGCCGGATGTCAACGAGGGGGAGTCCGCGTTCAGTGTTATGGATGGAAAAATCCGTTTTGGCATGTCCGGAATCAAGGGAATCGGAGAGGGCGTAATTGAAGCGATTGTGCAGGAGCGCGAAAAAGGCGGCGCATTTTCTTCCATGGAGGATTTTATGAAACGTTTATCTTCGAAGGAGGTAAACCGCCATACGATTGAAAATTTTATTAAAGCGGGCGCGTTTGACTGCCTTGGCGGGACTAGGAAGCAAAAAATGATGGTTTATCAGTCCATGCTTGACAGCATAAACCGCGAAAAAAAGGAAAATATGGCAGGACAGCTCTCCCTTTTTGATTTAGGGGATGAAGAGCTTGCCAATGCAAATAAAATCACCTATCCGGACGTTGGCGAATTTGAGCGCGAGGAATACCTTGGATATGAAAAGGAGGTACTCAGTATCTATATCAGCGGACACCCGCTGGAGGAGTATATGGCGTTAATGAAAAAAAACTGTACACGGAGTTCAAAGGATTTTCAGGCACAGCAGGATGAGAATGAAATGGCGCGTACAAACGTAGCAGACGGTGAGAGTGTTGTGATTGGCGGCATTATTGTGGATAAAACCGTAAAGGCTACAAAAAATAATACCGTAATGGCGTTTCTGACAATCGAAGATCTTTATGGCACCGTGGAGGTCATTGTATTTCCAAGGGATTATGAAAAAAACAAGCAGCTGCTGCAGGAGGACAGCAAAGTGTTCGTCAAGGGCCGCGCCAGTCTGGAGGAGGACCGGGATGGGAAGCTGATCTGCCAGAAAATCATACCGTTTGACCAGATTCCGTGTGAGCTGTGGATTCGTTTTCCGGATATTGAAAGCTTTCAGAAAGAGGAACCCAATCTCCTGCAAAGGCTTTCCGAATATGATGGGCAGGATACGGTGTGCATCTACGTGACGAAGGAAAAGCAGATTAAGCGGCTGCCGCACAGCCGCAGCGTCAATGCACGCCGTCTGATCGGGCAAAAAGCGCTGTCTTATCTCGGGGAAGAGTCGTTGGCAATTAAGGAAAAGAGTATTGAAAAATAGTGAAAGATGGCGTAAAATGAATAATTAGTATAGATTGACACAAGAGGAGGATAGTATGAGAAATAAGCCTGACAGCTTATTTTTCATACGGCTATTTGTGAAGGAGCGTCACAAATAGTTTTGATGGCGGACGCAAATCTGATATTTGCGCCGCCTTGTCGCGAAAAACGCTCCGGAATGGAGAGTATTATGAGTAACGCGGTAAAGACAATCGGTGTTTTAACAAGCGGTGGCGACGCGCCTGGCATGAATGCAGCGATCCGTGCGGTCGTTCGCACCGGTATTTCCAATGGATTACAGGTGAAAGGAATTCGTCGTGGTTATGCAGGGCTGCTGGAGGAAGATATTATTGATATGACGAATCTGTCCGTATCCGATATCATCCAGACAGGCGGAACGATTCTCTATACGGCACGCTGCCTGGACTTTAAGAAAGAGGAATGCCAGAAAAAGGGTGCGGAAATCTGCCGGAAGCATGGAATTGACGGAGTTGTCGTTATTGGCGGAGACGGTTCGTTCAATGGTGCCAGCAGACTGGCGGAGAATGGCATCAATACGATTGGCGTACCGGGAACGATTGACCTTGACATTGCGTGTACGGAATATACGATTGGATTTGATACTGCGATCAATACAGCAATGGAGGCGATTGACAAGCTTCGCGATACCTCAGAATCCCATGAGAGATGCAGTATTGTAGAGGTAATGGGACGGACGGCAGGCCACATTGCACTTTGGACAGGAATTGCCAGCGGAGCGGAATATATTTTAACAACGGAGGAATACCATGGAGACATCCAGAGAGTGATTAAAAAGATTCAGGACCGCCGCAAGCTGGGCAAGAAAAACCATATCATTGTAAATGCGGAGGGCATTGGAAATTCCAATGAAATGGCGAAGCTGATTGAGATTGCGACCGGTGTGGAAACCAGAGCGACGATACTGGGACATATTCAGCGCGGAGGAAATCCGACCTGTAAAGACCGTGTTTACGCATCCGCAATGGGAGCGAAGGCAGTAGAGCTTTTGTGTGAAGGAAAAACAAACCGTGTTGTGGGATACCGCAATGGCGAGTTTCTTGATTATGATATTCAGGAAGCGCTTTCCATGGAGAAAGGACTGGATCCGTATTTATCACACATCACGAGAAAACTGACAACAAAATAGAGAGGAGTTTAAGCAGATGAAAAAATTCTTGAAATTTATTCTGGGGGTAGGCGCTGTTATTGGAGGAGTTGCCGGCGTATTGTATTTTATGGACAAACGTCATGAAGATGATGATGTAGACGATTTTGATGACGACGATTTCGACAGCATTTTTGATGATGACGACATGGATGATGACGGCGTGAATGATGACGATGCGGATGACAGGGATTATGTGACGCTTGATCTGGAAAACGAGGAAAACTGATTAAAACAGAACCCCAAACACAGAAACGAAACGCAAAATCAAACGCAAGATCAAACACAAAATAAA
>JAJQGL010000059.1 GCA_021200535.1 Clostridiaceae bacterium
CATTTTCCCGTAAAAAGGTCAAAATGTTGTTTTTTCAAACGAAACCGATTATAATGTAAACAAGTTTCCATAGTGTAAACAAGTTTCCATAATGTAAATAAATTTGATTTCACCCTATTGGATTGGAAAGGATGGCGGATGATGACGATGACAGCCTCAGCATCTCAACAGGCATATGAACACATACGGGAAGCATTTCAAAAACAGCATTCCGTGACAATCCGTCCGCAGGGAACCAGTATGTTTCCTTTTTTAATAGAAAACCGGAATCTGGTCACGCTAGAGCCATGGACGGCACATAAGCCTCACCGGGGAGATATCATGCTTTACCAGCGGGAAAATCAGCTTTTGATTTTACACCGTTTATGGCGCATCCGAAAAGACGGATATTATTTTGTAGGAGATAACCAGACAGCGCCGGAGGGTCCTGTTTCCCCTTCCCAGCTGATTGCCGTTGTGACAGAAATCACAAAAGGAAACCGCTGCTACAGCGTAAAATTTCTGCCATACCGTTTCCTTAGCAGGCTATGGCTTTTTCTGCGGCCGCTTCGTCCGTATATCTCCCGCCCCGCCGGCAAAATCTTTACCTGCCTGCAGGCACGCCGCAGACAGCATCACCGCTCAGACACGCCATAACAGCCAGACAAAACAGATTTGTGCCGCAAAAAACATCAGCGAACTAAAGTTCACAGAAATGAGGGCAACACAACCATGGAAAAAAATATCCAACATGAAAAATGCAGTATCATTGTGATTACCAGAGAGACCCCCTTAATGATTTTAAAACGCTGCATCAACTGCATACGCAGCCAGACATATAAAAACATTGAGATTATCCTGCTAAATGCCAATGAACCGGAAAGCTCTTATAAACAGGCCATTCTCGACAACAATCCTTTTTTTTCCGGCGTGATTCGGATTGACCAGCCGGAAACACATGAATTTGCCAAAGGCAAAGTGCGTGCCATAGAGCGCAGTACCGGCGAATACATCGCAATCCTCAATGCACAGGACACCATGCCGGAAACAAGGATCGCTGCCATAATCCATACCTTTAAAGAAAATAAGGACGCCTGTCTGATTTATACCGATATGGCTGTACAGCAGGAAAATATTCTGGAACAGACACCCTGCAGCACGGCGTCACATCAGTTCCGATATCTGTCACAGGCTGTTTTTCACAGAGACAGCATTCATCTGGCTGGCAGCTTTGACAAAGATCTGACCGCACACTGTGATGAGGAATTTTTGCTGCGGA
Organism: Clostridiaceae bacterium; assembly: GCA_021200535.1. GTDB lineage: Bacteria > Bacillota > Clostridia > Lachnospirales > Lachnospiraceae > Butyribacter. The sequence continues at coordinate 1,259 of JAJQGL010000059.1, forward strand.
TCCAGTCCCTTCATCTGGAATTTCCGCTTTCCTCCCCGGAAACCATTATTTCTGTTTGTCCGGACGCATATGAAAATTACTCGTCTCTCGAATCCGCCATTGGGTATCGTCAGATCGGAATCAAACATGCCGCTTATTTTAAAAAAAATAAGCGAATGAAAAAAGAGCTGTACCACAAAATTGCAGACAGCTACCAGAAAAGCCATGTCTTTCTGCGCTATCTGCAATTCCGTTTTAAAGCATACTTGACCGGCGGGCTTCACCGCAGAAAGGGAAACGCATGAAACAAGAGGAAATTCTTTTTTGTAAACTGATGCATCTGGCTCTTCACCCAGAAAAAACTTCCCTGTTTTCTGCAGAAGACATTTCTTCTCTTCCTCCAAATATGGATGCAGTTTTTCTGCTCGCAAAAAATCACAGTATGCAGACTGCTTTCTATGACAGCCTGTACCAGTTAGGCATAACGCTGCCACCCTCCTTCAGTGCGGTTATGCGCAAATCCGTAATTTCCTATAGCCTGGGCAGTTACCAAATGCTTGCCTTCACCAGAAAAATACTGGAAATCCTGTCTCAGGAACAGGTGCGCTATATCCTGCTGAAGGGTGTCTCTCTTTTATCCGTTTATCCCAAGCTTGAATTTCGCGGCTACAGCGACGTCGATATCCTGATTTCCGACCCCAAAGAATTTGACCAGGCCAAAAGACGATTCCTGGCAGAAGGCTTTTTGGTTAAAGAGGATCTGGCAGACCATCAGCTGGAGCTTTTTTATGCAGAGGGAAACAGACAATATCTTTTGGAGCTGCACCACAAGGTTATAAGCAGCCAGGATGATACCGGCCTGAACCAAAAAATCACGGAAATTTTTTCCGGTCTGACTGGCATTCCAGACTATTTTCCGGATGCCGCTCTAAACTATTTTGTTTTTCCACACACAGAAAATACCGTATACCTGTTACTGCACATGCTGCAGCATTTCCTAAGCTCCGGTTTCGGCATCAGACTTCTGTGTGACTGGACCGCTTTTATTGAAAAACACCACGACCAGATCGACTGGCCACGCTATCAGGCTCTGGTACACTCTCTTGGCCTGACTGGCTTTTCCTGTGCCATGGCGCAGCTTTGCATCCGCTATCTGGGACTTCCCGAAACAGATTTTCCCCCGGCAGATACAGAAAAAATCAGTGATGCTTCTGTGGAATCGCTGATGACTGATATTCTGCGCGCCGGAGAATTTGGCAAAAATGACTCATCACGGATACTGATGATGACAAAAGGAACCCATCTGCAGGACTATCTGCTGCAGTTCCACCGCCAGATGAAAAACCGTTTTCCAAACGCACATCACTGTTTTTTATGCTGGCCGGTACTTTGGATCATCACAGGCATCTGCTTTCTGTACAACAACCGCGCACTGCGCAAAACCAGCGCCAAAAAGGTGTTAGCCATGACAAAAAAAAGACAGTCCCTGCTGCAGGAGCTGCATCTTTTTGAAAAATAAAACGTTTCACCCAAAAAAGGAGAATGTCCCATGAAAGCAAACCCTGATTTTACCATCCGCACAATCGGAGACCTCTCTCTGATCGTCTCCCTGACCCAAAATCCTTTTGACCGGAAAAAGACACTGACTACCAACGAAAGCGGCGTCCTTCTCTGGCAGACGCTGCAGAAAGACTGCACAAAAAAAGAGCTGGCAGATGTCCTTCAATCCGTCTACAAAATTGATGAACGCACAGCTCTTTCTGATATCGAAAGTTTTTTAAATACACTGCAGACAATCGGCGCATTACAGATGTCCGATTGATCTGATACCGTTACTCCCTGTACGGCAGGTTTGCATCGTCTTTCTGAGGCTGCAGCCAACCGCTTATTGCCCGGCAAAACCATTTGGGTTTTTCATCTGCCACCTCCATGCATCCTCACACATTTGATCAATGCCCCTGGCCGCCTCCCAGCCAAGCTCTTCTTTTGCTTTTTTCGGATCTGCGTAACAAATAGCAATATCTCCCGGTCTGCGTGCAGTGATTTTATATGGAATCTCTTTTTTACAGGCCATTTCAAAATTATGAATAATGTCCAGCACACTGTAGCCTGTACCGGTTCCCAGATTATAAGTTACCAGCCCCGGATGCGTCTCCAGCTTTTCCAATGCCTTAATATGCCCCAGTGCCAGATCAACAACGTGAATATAATCCCTGACCCCTGTGCCGTCCGGCGTGTTGTAATCATCACCAAACACCCTAACATAATCCAGCTTTCCGGCTGCCACCTGCGCAACATACGGAAGAAGATTATTGGGGATTCCATTGGGATCCTCGCCAATCTCTCCGCTCGGGTGGGCGCCAATCGGATTGAAATAGCGCAACAAGGCAATATCCCAGCTTTTATCCGACTGATACAGATCCCGCAGCATATCTTCAATCATCAGCTTTGTCCTTCCGTATGGATTGGACACCGACAGCGGAAAATCCTCCCTTATCGGCACGGTTTTCGGCAACCCGTAAACTGTTGCAGAAGAACTAAACACCAATGACTTTACTTTATATTTTCGCATCATGTGCAGCAGATACAGCGTACCGCACAGATTGTTTTCAAAATATTCCAGCGGTTTTTCACAGGACTCCCCAACTGCTTTCAGTCCGGCAAAATGAATGACCGCATCAATTCCCTCCACGGCAAAAATCTGTTCCAGTGCAGCCTGATTGCAAATGTCCTCTTCATAAAACCGAATCTTTTTTCCGGTAATCTTTTCAACACGTGCAATGGATTCTCTGCTGGAATTAACCAGATTGTCCACCGCCACTACATCATATCCCGCATTTAACAGCTCCACATTTGTATGGCTGGCAATAAAGCCGGCTCCTCCGGTAACTAAAACCTTCATTTTAAACCTCCCTTTACAACCGACTGCACCCTCACAGGCAATCTCCTTTCCTGCTCACTCCGCAATCCTAAAATCAGTCCTTTTCGCTTTTATTTCGGATACCTTTTATACAAATTTTGCTTTATTCCTTATCATAATATCGCAGCTAAATTCTATTTGCAACTATTTCTCATAAAGAAAACCGAAACTAAATTTGCAAAAGAAGGTTTTACTGTGTTATACTGGTACAGCAGTAAATTTTATTTGTATCTGTGCGCACTTGACACAAATTTCGTTAAAGCGAATTCTATCCGCAAAGCGAATAGAATTCGCTTGTACAAAGAATGTGCGCAGGAATGGAGATTAGTGCGAAAATTAAGCTTGATAGCTTATTTTTCACACGGCTATTTGTGCCGGAGCGTCACAAATTAGCCCTAGTGGCAGATGAGAAATTGCCTTCGCAAATTTCTCATCGCCCCGTCGCGTAAAACGCTCCGGAATGGAGATTATTATGAAAGGTATTATCCTTGCCGGCGGATCCGGCACAAGACTATATCCATTGACAATGGTGACATCAAAACAGCTTTTGCCTGTTTATGATAAACCCATGATTTATTATCCGCTTTCTACTCTGATGTTAGCCGGTATTCAGGACATTCTGATTATTTCAACTCCTACTGATCTTCCAAATTTTGAACGCCTGCTCGGAGACGGAAGCAAGTTTGGCGTCCGGCTGCAGTACAAAGAACAGCCGTCACCGGATGGACTTGCACAGGCATTTTTGATTGGGGAAGAATTTATCGGAACAGATTCCTGCGCAATGGTGCTGGGAGACAACATCTTCTATGGAAGCGGTCTTTCCAGACATCTGAAAAACGCAGCAGCAAAAGAAAACGGTGCAACAGTATTTGGCTACTACGTCGACGATCCGGAGCGTTTCGGCATCGTTGAATTTGACAAAGAAGGCAAAGCAATCTCGATCGAAGAAAAACCGGAGCATCCAAAATCAAACTACTGTGTTACCGGATTATACTTCTATGATAACCGTGTCGTGGAAATGGCAAAAAAAGTAAAACCATCACCGCGCGGTGAGCTGGAAATCACAGATCTAAACCGTCTCTATCTGGAAGAAGGCAGCTTAAATGTCGTCACACTGGGGCGCGGCTATGCATGGCTTGATACCGGCACAATGGATGCGCTGGCAGATGCGACAGAATTTGTGCGGGTTATTGAAAACCGGCAGGGCATAAAAATATCTGCTGTAGAAGAAATCGCCTTTAAAAACGGCTGGATTGACAAAGAAAGGTTACTGGATTCTGCAAACCAGTATGGAAAATCCACATATGGAAAACACTTAAAACAGGTTGCAGAGGGAAAAATACTATATTAAGAAATGGGGGACAATTCTATGAATATTATTGTAACAGGGGGCGCAGGTTTTATTGGCGGAAATTTCTGCCACTATATGACAAACAAGTATCCTGAGGACAACATTCTGTGCATTGACAAATTAACGTATGCAGGCAACATGGAAACACTGGAACCGATCATGGACAAGCCAAATTTCCGGTTTTTCAAAGCAGATATCGCAGACCGGAACGCCATATACAAAATTTTTGAAGAAGAAAAACCGGATATTGTCGTAAACTTTGCTGCAGAAAGCCACGTTGACCGCTCTATTTCCGACCCGGAAATTTTCCTGCGCACAAATATCATTGGCACAAGCGTCATGCTGGACGCATGCCGCAAATACGGCATCAAGCGTTATCATCAGGTATCAACTGACGAGGTTTACGGCGACCTTCCACTGGACAGAACCGACCTGTTTTTTACAGAGGAAACGCCAATCCATACCTCCAGCCCATATTCCGCTTCAAAGGCATCTGCTGATTTGCTGGTACAGGCATATGCCCGCACTTACAAAATGCCTTGCACGATTTCCCGCTGCTCAAACAATTATGGGCCATATCACTTTCCAGAGAAGCTGATCCCATTGATCATTGCAAATGCACTAAACGATAAGGAAATCCCGGTATACGGCAAAGGAGAAAATGTACGTGACTGGCTCTATGTAGAGGATCACTGCATTGCCATTGACAAGATCATCCGCGACGGCAAAGAGGGTGAAGTCTATAATATCGGCGGCCACAACGAAAAGACAAATTTAGAGGTTGTAAAAACCGTACTATCCCTTTTAGATAAATCAGAGGATCTGATCCACTATGTAACAGACCGCCCGGGTCATGATATGCGCTATGCGATTGACCCAACGAAAATCCACAATGATCTCGGCTGGCTGCCTGCCACTCCGTTTAAGGAAGGCATCCGAAAGACCATTGACTGGTACCTGAATCATCGGGAATGGTGGGAAAATATCATTTCCGGCGAATACCAGAACTACTACGATAAAATGTACGGAAACCGCGGCTGATGCCATATAATAAAAAGCTCAATCCGTATTAATCAAAAAGGTGCGCCGGATGCATTTGAATCAACAACATCTGCCGCCCTTTTTTTGCCATTTTTTTATTCGCTTTCTGACAAAAAATTAAAGTATATTTTCAAAATGAACATACAGACCTGCCCTGCAGGCACTGTAACAATGTGGCAGCACATGTAAAAACACATTGCAGCAGCACATTGCAAAAATAAAATCATTCTAAAAAAAGGAGAACGCTTATGAAAAAACAAACAAAACAGATCATTGCTATGGTTTCTGCCTTTGCTTTTCTACTGTCCGGCATTGGAACAGATACCCCTGTCGGCAGCGCAGCAGAAACAATGCAGGAACAAACGGCAGCAGCCCGGACTACATCCGAGGATGCAGCATCCAGTGCGACAGCGGAACCGGCAGGCACCGCAACCCCTACTGCGACAGCCACCGCGAGCCCTACTGCGACAACAGAGCCGGCAGCCACTACCACGACAGCTTCAAACAATGTAATCTACAGCAAGGGACAGTCTTTCAAAAAGGGAGATTTAAAATATACCGTTACGAAAGCAGCAACTGCCTCTTCCTCAGGAAAGGTAAAAGTAATCGCTCCGGCCAGCGCCGCGCTTGCGAAAACAAGCCTCTCTGTGCCATCTTCTGTCACAAAAAAGGGCTATACTTATACCATCACTGCAATCAGTAAAAGTGCCTTCACCAAATGCACGGCACTCAAAAAAATTACGGTTGGCAATAAGGTAACAACGATTGGAAAGCGTGCATTCCAAAACCTGCAGAACCTCAAAACCGTCTCATTGGGAACCGGTTTAATCAGTATTCAGGAATTTGCTTTTTCCGGCTGTACTTCGCTGAAAAAAATCACGCTTCCGCTCAACGTAACAACCATCAAGAAAAAAGCATTTTTCAAAAGCACTGCGCTAAAAGCAGTCATTGTCGATTCCAAATCGCTGGTTCGAATTGATGAAAACGCATTTAAGAGCATAAAATCCGGAAGCTATATGGTCGTTCCATCCGGTAAAAAAGCAGCCTATAAAACCCTTTTAAAATCAGCAAAGGCATCCTCAATGAGCATATATACCTATTAGTTTCTTATCAGACAGTACAAAGTCGAGATAATTTGGATACGCTGCACTAGGAATTCACAGCAATATGCGCCATATTCTGAAAAATCGAATTGTATTGTGAAAGCTCATTTGGAACCGTGGTAATATTAAGATAACTGGTACGATACAAAAAACAGTTTTCTTCTTTCCGGGTGTCATATGTCACTTTATGAATGGCATATGACGCCCTTGTTGCTTTGTCCGAAAGCAATGTATCTATCTCCTTTGCATCCTTTGTCACTACAATATCCACCTCCTGCGCAAGCAGCGCTTTCACTATGCCGCGGCTGCTCTGATAGCCTTCTCTTAGAATCTTAATTTCTTTTATTTTGGCACTTTCTGTAAAATAATAGGGATTAGCCTCCAGTAAAATGCTCTCCTCGTCTATTGACGCCGCATAATATGCCCCTGACCCATTAAACTTCTCAAAAGAAACCGTCCAAAGTTTATCCGCTGTTCCCTTCTGAAATCCAAAACTGCTTTTTCCGTCAAAACTGCTCTTTTGCCCATATTGCTCCAACGGAAGCACCCACAGATCGCACAATGCATTGATATCTTCCTTTCCCTCTGCCCTGATTTCAACCGTGCGCTCACCTGTTTTCTTTATCCCACGAATCGTTTTTACCTGATCCGTCCCATCTTTTTTTAAAAACTCAGACAGCGCAATCCCCTCTGCACGCCTGCTATAGCTTTCGTGCGTCACCTTTTCAAGTTCATCATACCTCCACTGGTACTGTGATACAATATCAGAAAAAACTTCAGAAGCACTCTTTCCCTTCGCTGAATACTTTGTCTGGTACGCATAATAATACGCAAATAACTCTTTTGGTTCCTCATACTCTTCTGTAATAAACTGATATGTGTCATCCTGATACAAGCTCTGGACCCACTCCCACTCTTCTTCCAGCTCCTTTTCAACAATCTCTTGCTGCCACCGCTTTTTTAATTTCTTAGTCGGATGGTTTTTATATGCTTTCAGCTCCTTCTTTCTCTGTTTCAAATTGCTGCTGCCATAGCGGTATTCCTCCTGGCCGATAATCGTCACGCCGGAAAAGGGTTCTTCGCCAGGCGCAGCAGGATCACAGCGCAGATAATAGTTAAACAGCAGATCATCTGCCGTAATGCTGCTCCCGGATGCTGTTTTTGCCTCCGGATTAACTTCTATGGCAATGGTACTGATTTTCTTTTCTTCATCATAGGAAACCGAGATATGGGCAAGCGTATCATCCCCCGCTTCCCATTCCTCCCCAACCGCCTGGTTTGCTCTGCTGCCGGACGTATCTTTTATCAATAGATTTGAAAAACACAGCGCCAGCACATTCTCCTCTCCGGAAGTCTCATACGAGAGCGGGGAAAATTCCTCTCCGCTTTCCCCGGGATAAATCCAAAGCGTATCCTTTTCCCTCTTTTCATACTGCAGCTTGTAGCCTCCCGTCTCCATTCCCTCCTGCTCTGTTCCAATCAGTTCCCTGGTAATGCCCAACAGCATAAAAAGTAAAAAACAGCCTGCCAGACTTTCTATCCATACTCTTTTTCGCATAAGCATCCCCCTGTCTATCCATTTTAAAAACCAGTTTTACATACATAACCTCAAACAATTTCCTATAAGTTTAAAAGAGGCGGCAGCCAAAGTCAACGAAACCCCTCCGACATCTTCCGACAAAAACATTCCGCATATTTCCCCAGATTGTCCCATATCTATAATCAGTGGATTAAATAAGAATTACAGGAATGGGGGATTCATATGAAAAAATTATTTTCTGCCTCTGTCAGCTTTTTTCAAAAACTGACCATTGCACTGTTTCTGATTGGCTTTGTCCTGGGCGGCATGCTTGGAAATATTCTGGAAAGCGCACTCTATGCCCCTGTCCTTTCCCTGTTTCAAAATACAGTCAAAAAACTCCCGTCTCTGGATATCAACCGGAACGATGTATTTTTATTCTGCTTTCAGGAAAATCTCAAGTGCTATCTGCTGCTTGTATTTTTTTCCATGACCAATGCATGGAGATGCTATTATTTTATTTTTCTGCTCTATTCCGGACTGTGTTACGGACTGCTTTTTACCTTTTGCACCCTGCTAAACGGTTTGGGCGGTATCCCTCAGTTCCTCTGTTTCCTTCTGCCGCAGGCAATCCTGTCCATTCCGTTGTTTCTCATCCTGCTAAAAAAGCTGGAAGCCTTTCACACCAGCTGGTTTCTTCCGGAAAACAATACCGGCAGCGGTTTTCTCCATCAAAAAAAGAGGGTATTACTCATCCGGCAATTTCCTCTTTTTCTGGTTTTTATTTTATTGCTGCTGGTAAGCTCCCTGTTGGAAGGATATCTGAATCTTCCGCTGATTCAGTATTTTAATTTTGGTTTATAAACAAAGCTCGCATCTCTTCTTTCGCCAGTTCAAAACAGTCGAGCAGTTTGGGGTTATAGACACCGCACTCCCCATCCAAAATCATCTTCTCGGCATGCACCTGCGAATAGGCATCCCGGTAGCTTCCCTTTCGAAGCAGTGCGGCGTACGCCTCTGCGATGGATACAATCTGCGCGGCAATCGGAATATCATCGCCTTTTTTTTGCTCTGGATAACCGCTGCCGTCATACCTCTCATGATGATAATGGCAGATGTCCAGTGCATACTGCAGCGTCTCTTCATCATCCAGGCATGCCAGATCCTGCACCAGCCCTCTCCCTGCAATCGTATGCGTCTGCATAATCTGATATTCCTCCTCTGTCAGCGCACCCGGCTTAAACAAAATAGACTCAGGAATGGTAATTTTACCAATATCATAAAACGCCGCAGCACGGACAACCTTTTCCTGCTTCGCACGGCTGAGATTGTATTCCGGATATTCGGTCATCATATACCGGTACAAAATTTTAACAAATGCCTGCACCCTGTTTGTATGGAAATCGCCCTGCAGCTCCCTGTCTGTGATCAGGTTGCAAAATTTGCCGCACATATCAAAATAAGCATTCTTCAGTTCATCATTCACCGACTGCAGTTCATAATACTGCTCCTCCATATGCAGCAGCTGTGCGTGAACCATTGCCTCCAGATTTCTTTTGTGGCTGTACAGCTCAATAATATTGGTCACACGGCGCATGACAATCTGCAGGTTAAACGGCTTTGTTACAATATCCGCAACCTTATGCTCATATCCTTTCAGCTCTGTTGTAAGCGATGTATCTGATGTAATCAGTATCGTTGGAATCCGATCCGCCAGCTCCCTCTCGGTCAGATATTCCATAACGCCAAAGCCATCTTTTCTCGGCATAACCAGGTCAAGAAGAATCAGAACAAGCTCTCCCTGATACTTTTCTACCTGTTCTATCGCTTCCACACCGTCTTTTGCTTCCACAATCGCATACTGCTCACTAAAAATATGCTTTAAAATCATACGGTTTACTTCCTGATCATCCGCAATTAAAATCGTATTTCTCTGCTGCATATTTCACTCCTCCAAAATATCTGCCAGCGTCGTGGCGCTGCGTTCCTCTCCGCGCTGAATTTTTTCCATCACACCGGAAAAGGCCTTTTTCAGATTTCTTTCCAATGATACCATATCCTGCTCATTGCTGACAACCCGGTCACACCGTTTTTGAAATTCCTCTTCCGGCAGCTGCTGCGCCATAACCGACAAGGTTTTCTCTCTGCTGTAGCCTCTTCCGGCCCGAAGCCGTTCCTGCCTGACTTCCGGTGACACCCGGATAAACCAGACCTCATCACAAAACGCATCACAGCCACTCTCAAACATCAGGGCGCTCTCTAAAACCAAAAAGCCATTTTCCGCTTTTTTGCTGCTAATATATTCCCTGATCGATTCTTTCACCGCCGGATGAACTATTTGGTTTAATTGTGCCAATAAATGAGAATCGGCAAAAACCTTCTTTGAAAGCCCCTGTCTGCAAATTTCTCCTTTTTCATTTAAAATCTCTTTTCCAAAAGCGGAAACAATCTGCCGGTAAACGTAAGTCCTCTGCTGCATCACAGCATGCCCCAGCTCATCCGAAACGAGAAGCTTTGCACCGGCAAGATCAGAAAGCAGCTTTGCCGCCTCTGTCTTTCCGCTTCCAACTCCTCCTGTCAGTCCAATGACATACATCCTAATGTGCCTCCTTCCAATTCCGGCCCTCGCTGACGTCAACTGCAAGGGGAACAGACAGCTGCACGGCATTTGTCATCTCCTCCAGCAAAACCGCCCTGACTTCCTCTTTCTGCCCAGCAGCCGCTTCCACTAAAAGCTCGTCATGCACCTGAAGCACAAGGTTTGCCCGCAGTTTTTCTTTCCGCAGCCTGTCGGCGACACGAATCATCGCAAGCTTAATAATATCTGCCGCTGTTCCCTGAATCGGTGAATTCATTGCCGCACGCTCGCCAAAGGAGCGCTGCATATAATTGCTGGAAGCAAGCTCCGGTATCGGACGGATTCTTCCAAACATCGTCCTGGAACAGCCGGTTTTCTTTGCCTCCTCTACCAGACCGTCAATGTATTCCTTCACAACACAATAGGTCGAAAAATACTGGTCTATATATTCCTGCGCTTGCTTTTTGGAAATATTCAGGTCCTGGCTTAACCCAAAAGCGCTAATGCCGTAAACAATTCCGAAATTCACTGCCTTTGCATTCCTTCTCTGCAGCTGTGTCACCTCATCAAACGGAGTGTGAAAAACCTTAGAAGCCGTACTCCGGTGAATATCCTGATTCTGATGGTATGCCTCCAAAAGCTCCGGGTCCCCGGAAAGATGAGCAAGCACCCTAAGCTCAATCTGGGAATAATCTGCATCCAGAAAGACAAAACCCTCCTTTGGCTGAAATACCTTCCGTATTTCCCGTCCAAGCTCCATCCGAATCGGAATGTTTTGCAGATTCGGGTCCGTACTGCTAATGCGCCCCGTGGCAGTTATGGTCTGGTTAAATTTCCCGTGAATCCGTCCATCCTTCTCTATAAATACCGGAAGTCCGTCCGCATAAGTTGATTTGAGCTTACTGACCTGACGGTAATCTAAAATCTTGGCAACAATCGGGTCCTCCTGCCGGAGCTTTTCCAAAATATCTGCCGCTGTAGAATAACCGCTCTTTGTCTTTTTGGCATACGGCAGTTTCAGCTTTTCAAACAGAATAATCCCCAGCTGCTTTGGCGAATTGATATTAAATTCCTCTCCTGCCAGATCGTAAATATCGGTTTCCAGCGCAAGAATTTTTCGTTCCAACAGCTTAGACATTTTGCTGAGCTCTTCCTTGTCAACCTGCACGCCCTCCCGTTCCATCTGATAGAGATAATAAGAGGTCGGCATCTCTATCTCGGTCAAAAGCTTATGCATTCCTTTTTCCTGAAGTGCCTTTTCCATCTCCGGCTGTGCCAGAAGCGGGACACAGGAAAGCTGTGCCAGATACTGAATCAGATTTTCCCATTCTTCCCTGTTTTCCAGAGGATTTTCGCAAAATTCCTGAAAGGCCGGTTCCTGCGCCATGGCATCAAGCCGCTTTTTCCCGAAATATTCTTCATAAGATGGCAGGAGCTCCCCCAGATAGTCTCTTGCAATATCGTCAGCATGGTACGAATCCTTCAGCGGGTTTAACAGATACGCTCCCACGGAGATATCAAAAATCTTCTCAAACAGCCTATTTGTATGCTCTGCATCCCTGTCATCAAATGCCTGCTGCTGCGGCGGCTCTTTCCCCGGCTCCGGCTGTGCGGCAGGTGTCGTCATATGCATGGCATTTTTCCAGTTCATCAGGGAAATTCTGTCTGCCGCCGCCTCCAGCTGATGGTAACAGTCCAAAAGAAATGCGGCACTCAGCTCCTCTGACACAAACATGCAAAACGTAACCGGCTCTTCCTCCTGATACGATATGCTTATCCCCAAAAACGGGTACTGCTCTTCCGGTTCCTCTTCCTCTCCAACTGCTACTGCACGGCTTTCTTCGTCAAAAACAAAGCTCAACTGCCCTGCTTTTGTCTTGCCGGCTTTTTTCTTAACCGCCCCTGCATTTGTCCACTCGTCTCCAAGAAACCCGACTGCAAACTGCTTTTTTTGCTGCTTTTGAAGCATTCGGAATTTTTCTTTGACCTCTGCCTGCGTCGTCAGTACCAAAACAGAATACTCTTTTTTTTCTGTCTGCATACTGACAGCCGCATCAAATCTTTTTTCCAGGGATTTCAGCTCCAGCTTTTTAATCCAATTATACGCTGCTCCAGTAAAAATGTTCTGGCATCTGGCATCCTCAAAGGAAAATCCGACCGGGCAGTCTTTTTTTATGGTGGCCAGCTCCTTGCTTAAAAATGCTAGCTCCCTGTGGGTCCGCAGCAGCTCCCTCACACGCTTCGGTTCCACCTGCTCTATATTTTCATAGGCTGCCTCCAGCGTTGGAAATACCGCCAGAATCTTTCCCGCCGTTTTTTCCCCGATTCCCGGCACGCCCGGAATATTGTCGGCGGAGTCTCCCATCAGCCCCTTAAAATCAATAACCTGCTCCGGCGTAATGCCCATCTTATCAACAACGTCCTGCGCATGGTAATCCTCAATCTCCGTGCCGCCTTTTTTTGTCTTGGGAATCCGGATTAAAATGTGTTCTGAAGCAAGCTGCAAAAGATCTCTGTCGCCAGAAACCAGTGAAACGTCTATTCCCTGCTTTTCTGCCTGTTTTGCGATTGTTCCCAGGATGTCGTCCGCCTCATAGCCTCCCTGCATGATAACCGGAATCTCCATCGCACGGAGCACCTCCTGAATCACCGGAACCTGCTGGTGCAGCTCCTCTGGCATTGGCTTTCTGGTGCCCTTGTACTCTGGATACATCCCATGGCGGAAAGTCGGCTGTCTGACGTCAAATGCCACTGCAAGATAATCCGGCTTTTCCTCTTCCAGAATTTTTAACATTATATTTAAAAAACCATAGACAGCATTCGTATGCAATCCCTTGGAATTGGACAAATCCGGCACACCGTAAAATGCCCTGTTCAAAATGCTGTGCCCATCGATCAATACAATCTTCTCACTCATACATTCTCCTTTTCTGCCATGCTACAGCAAAAACAGCAAAACAATGCAAAGCACCACAAGAACAAGAATCTTAACACCCCGCTTCCTGCGGTATCTCCGCAGATAATCCCTCGCGTATTGCAGCTTCCCTTCTGAGCTTACCCAGCCTTCCTTTGCCGTATCCTCCTCCAGATAGCGGATTCCCATAATCATGGTATAATAAATATCATATTCTTCCCTGCAGTCCGGACAATTATTCATATGCTCCAGAAAAGCTGACAGCTCCTTTACACTCAGCTCATCATCAATAAAGGGAATATATTTTTTCTGTATTTCCTTGCATTCCATAAAAAGCCTCTTTTCTGTACTAGTGCAGCAGCCCGTTTTTAACAGTTCCTTACTGTCTATCCTATCACATATTGTTTTTGATTGCTACCGTATCTATTTCCATTTCACCTGACTTCCATGACTTCCCTTTGTGACAAAAAGCTGTGCCGGAATCTGTTCCTTTAACTCTGTCACATGTGAAATCACACCCACCAGCCGGGAACCGCCAGCCAGCTCCACGAGTACGCCAACCGCCATATTCCTGACCTCTTCACTCAGAGAGCCAAACCCCTCATCAATAAATATCGTGTCAAGATGTGTCTTTCCAACCGTTTCCTGTACAACATCAGACATCCCCAGCGCCATCGCAAGAGATGCCAGAAAGGTTTCCCCGCCGGACAGGGTACGCGCATCCCTTGTCTTTCCGCTGGCAGGGTTATATACATCCAAATCCAGCCCCGCCTCTCCCTGCCCGGTATTTGTCATCTCCCGGCATTTCAGCAAAAACGCATTGGATGTCATCTTTCCAAGACGTCTGTTCGCCGCCTGAATAATCTTCTTAAAATATTGCCGCTGAATATATGTCTGAAAATGAATTTTTCCATTTGCGGCATCATTCAGCGAACGGATTATCTGCAGCTGGTGCAGCCGCTGCTCTTTCCCAGCAAGCAGCTCCTTCACACGGCCTCTTACCCGTTCATTGCTCCGGCAGCGCGATGCCGTCTGCTCCAGCCTGTCCTGCGCCGCTTCTTTTTCCTGTGCCGCCTGCTCCTTTGCCTTTTGCAAAACGGTAATATCCTGGGGGTTCCTTCCCTGTATCTGGTCTTTTAATGCATTTACTCTGGCTTCGCACTCTGCTTTCCGAATCTGGTAGTCCTGAAGCGCCTTTCTGCGCTCTTCCTGCCCTTTCAAAAGCTCCAGCGCCTTTTGGTAGCCCTCCTCTGAAAATCCCCTGCTCTGGCGGATATCGTCAAATTCTGACTGGTACTGCTTTTCTCTTTCCGCTAATTCCCTTTGCTGCTTTTCTTTTTCCTTTCTGCTTCCCTGCAGGAAATCATATTCCTTTTTCTGCTCTGTAAACCGTTCCTGTGACTGTGCCATTTCGGCCTGCAGCCCTGTAAGCTCCTGCGTCAGCAGCTTAAGCTCTTCCTCGCCCTCGCTGGCCGATTGAATGGAAAGGTCTTTTTTCATAGATTGCAGCCTTTCCTCTAGTGTCTTGCGCTCAATCTCCCTTTCCGTCTGGCTGTCCGCTGCCGCGGCAAGCTCATCTGACAGTCTCCGGCCTCTCTGTTCCTCCTGTGCAAGCTGCTCCTGATATTCTTCCAGCAGCGACAGGTTTTTCCGTAAATCCTTCCCATCCTTTTCCAAACCCTGAAGCAAATCGTCCTGCTTTTTTAGCGCTTCCGTTAAAAGCGGCTTTAAAACGGCAGGAGCAGCCTCATCGCAGTCATACTGTAACACAGAGGCAGACATTTGCCGGATACCGGCTGACCGGGCCTCCAGCCTTCCTCTTCTGCCCTCTGCCGCCAGCTGGCAAAGCTCCTTTTTCTGTGCAGCAGCATCTTCGTTTTTTCTGCATCGTTCAAGCTCCTCCCTTGTCACAGAACCCACATTCTGTTTCGCCGGCGCCGGATGGTTTCTGGAGCCGCAGACTGGACATGGTTCTCCCTGCACCAGCTCTTTTGCCAAAAAAGCAGACTGCCCGGCAATGTAAGCATTGCTTTTTACCTGGTATTCCGCCCGGCATTTCTCCCACTGCTTCACCGCACAGAGCAAATCTTTTTCCTCTTTCTCCAGCGCACAGACCTCCGCTTCATATTGGGCACATTCCTCCTGAAATTTTTCAAGCTGCCGCTTTGTTTCCCCTTCTCTCTCCAGCTGTTGGCTTATCTTCTCCAGCCGGATTTTCCAATTTTCCCTCTCAGAGAGCTTGTCCTTAAGTTGTTGTTCCTTCTCCTGACAGGCCTGTTGTTCCTTTCGCAGGGACTTTAGCTGTTTTTCGCCGCGTTCCCATGCCTCCCGGCTCTTCACAAGCAGCGACCGGCAGTCAGAAATTTCCTGCTGCTGCCTGATCTCCTGCGCCAGCCGTTCCCTTCTGCGCTCAATCTGCGGCTGTCTGTTCTCGTAAGATTGTTTCTTTTCCTGCTGCTTTTTTTGAAGCTCCCCTAACCTTGCGGCCACTTCTTTTTCCCGCAGCGCAAATTCTTCGCTCTGTTCTTTGGCATCCTTTCGCTGCTGTCTGCACTGGCGCAGGCGCTCTTCCCTGTGCCAGACCTCCCGGACAGCTTCCGCCATTTGCAGCTCTTTTTCCTGCTGCTGCATCCAAGGCTCCTTCTGTGCAAGGACTTCAAGCTGCGCCTTTTCCTTCCGGTATTCCTCCAGCCACCGGTTCTGCTGCTCTGCCTCTTCCAGCCGCCTCACTTCTGTAAGCAGCTTTTGTTCTGCCTGTGCAAGCTGCTCCTTTTCCTGCCTGCACACCTTTTCTTCCTCCTGTACAAGCTCTTCCAGAAACTGTAGTACCCGCTCCGGCTCTGTTCCCAGAAAATCCCTGACCTGCTCCCATTGCTCCTGTTTTTTTAAATCCCCTTCCAGCAAAAGCCCCCGGAGTGTCTCTTCCAGTTTCGTGGTGCTTTCTTTTACCAGTGCAGCGCTTGCTTTATAGCGCTCATAGATTTTTTTCTCAATGCTCTGATAAATTTCAGTTGAAAAAATCTGCGCAAACAGCTCCTTTCGCTTGCCCGTTTTATCCATAATCAGCTCTTGAAATTCCCCCTGTGCAATCATGGCAATCCTGGAAAACTGTTCTGCATTCAGCCCAATAATCTCCTGTATTTTCTGATTCGTCTCCGAAGCTTTTCCCTGAAACAATGTCCCGTCCGGCAAAATCAGACTGACTTTGCCTCCCTGCCGGATCATGGTATATTCCCCCTGTTTATTCCTTCGCCTGGATTTCCGCTGGCAAACCGGATATCGTTTAATCGTATAGATTTTCCGGTCTGTCAGAGGACCGTAGGAAAATGTATATTCTACAAATGTCTCCGTCTGCTCCCTGGCAAATTCGCTGCGCATCATGCTGCCCTTCCGCTCTTTTCCGCTCATCGTATCAAAAAGGGCAAACATGATCGCATCAAAAATCGTGGACTTGCCCGAACCGGTATCTCCTGCAATTAAAAACAGACCCTGGTTCAATCCCGTAAAATCAATTTCCTCCACACCGGCATAAGAGCCAAATGCAGACATTACCAGACGCATCGGTTTCAACTATGACACCCCCACTTCTTTTAATATCTCACAAAATACTGCTTCTTCTTCCTGATTCATCTCTCTGCCCGCAGCCTCCCTGAAAAACACACGAAACGCCTCCTCCGGCGCCGTCTCCTGAATATCCGGAAGCTCTTCTTCCATCACTGCCCTGGTTCGCCGGTTATCCACGTTTACTTCTAAAATATGGTCAAAATAGTTTTCCAGATACTCTTTGGGCTGCTCTGGCAAATCATCATCTGTCAGCGTGATTCTGACATAATCAGAACAAATCCCATTTCCCGCCTGATCTGTAATTTCTTCCAACCCTCCGCGCAAATCCCTGACAGCCCGTTTTGCCAAAACAGGCAGACATCGTACCGAAATATTTCCTTTCTCTTTCATTTCCACCACTGTAACTGATTTTTGCTGACCTGCCTCGCTGACAGAATACGGATACGGCGTGCCGCAGTACCGAATCCGCCTTTCCCCCATATCCTGCGGGCTGTGTATATGTCCCAGCGCTACATAATCAAAATTTTCTACGCTTGTAGTATCTACTTCATCCAATCCCCCCACTGCCAGTCCCGGCATTTCGGAATCACACCGCTTCGCTGTCTTTCCCTTTGCCCGGAAAAACTGGTGCGCAACCAGCACATTTCTCTTATCCGGGTCAATTTGCTCTTTGTCCAGCAAAAAACGGACTGCCTGGTCAGAAGACTGCAGATTGCCGGCATCCTCCCTGTTGCGGAACATCTCCGGCTTTATAAATGGCAGAAGGTAAAAGTGTACCTCCCCCCAGGAATCGTTTAAAATAACCTGCTCCATCCGCTCCCCCTCCTTCATGGGAGGCAGCACCACAATATGGATATGATGCTTCTGCAAAAAACGGCTGCCATAGTGTAACCGCTCCGCGGAGTCATGGTTCCCGGCGATCAACAGAAGCTCTGTCGGCTTCTCCTGCTGTGCCTCACCCACCTGAACGAAAAATTCTTCTAACAGCGTCATGGCTGCCGCAGACGGGACGCTACGGTCGTAGATATCCCCGGCAACTACAACAGCGTCCGGTTTTTCTTTTTTTACAAGCTGCACCAGCTGCCGGATAAACTCCCTCTGTTCCCCGGCAAGATCATACCCCTGAAGCTGTTTTCCAAAATGCAGATCAGATAAATGAAAAAATTTCATGTGCTTTCCCTCTTTGCGCTATGTTTTCAAATCAAACGAATCCCTATAAAGAGTTGTTTCCTATAGGGAATTTCCTATATATGTAAAAAAGCCCCTAACCTCAGTTAGAGAGCTTCTTAAATGCCGGTGGCGGGACTTGAACCCGCACTCCGTTACCGGAAATAGATTTTGAGTCTACCTCGTCTGCCAATTCCGACACACCGGCTAATCCTTTTATTCACACAACAGTAAAAATACTACCATTTTTTTTCCTATTTGTCAAGACATGATTCCGTTTTATTTAGAAAGAGCCCCGCAATGCGAGGCTCTTTCCTATGTTCTTATATTTTGCATTAACCAATAATTCTTCTGGCACATGCCGGCTGTCTGTACCGGTAATTAGAAATCTTAATTCCGTCTTTTTTGTTACTTGCATGTACGACATTGCCGTTGCCAATGTACAGTGCAACATGGCCGATTCTGCTTCCGTTGCGATAGAAAATTAAATCTCCCGGCTGCAGGTTTGAGAAGCTTACGCTCTTGCCGCAGCTTGCCTGTGCTGCTGAAGAATGCGGCAGGCTATATCCAAACTGTGCATATACGCTCATGGTAAAACCAGAACAATCCGTTCCGTTTGTCAGGCTGCTTCCGCCCCACACATATGGATTGCCAACAAACTTGCATGCATAAGAGGCAATCGATGAACCTGAGCCGCTGGAAACAGAAGAAGAGCCGGAGCTGCTTGACGAGCTCGAACTGCTTGAACTGCTGGATGAGCTTGAACTGCTCTTGTGGCTGGAACTGCTGGATGAGCTCGAACTGCTGGAGCTGCTGGATGAGCTTGAGCTGCTTGATGAACTCGAACTGCTGGATGAGCTTGAGCTGCTCGCCTGTTCTGCCGCCAATGCAGCAAGTCTTTCCTGTTCTGCTTTCTGTGCTGCTTTTTTTCTGCGAATCTCTGCTTTTTCTTCCTGAATAGAAATCGCATGATCAAATTTTACTCTTGTTTTAACAAATTCCTTTGCCACATAACCCTTCTGGTCATCATCAATGATAATGCGATACCAGTTATCGCTCTCACCAATAATTTCATACCGCTCATCTTCCGGAATCTGGGTTACGATAGTAGATTCCGTACTCTTTTTCGAACGGACATTTAATGTGACAACCCCGCTTTTAACATAGGCATATGCTGTGCCGAATTTTCCGGCAAGCTTTTCTGCATCCTCGCCAATGGCAAGCAAGTCCTTGCGGATAAAACCTCTGACGGAACCAGATTCAATCTTTACCCAGCCGTCTTTCTCACCAATAATCTTTGCAGCGGCTCCACGATAGAGCTTACCGCGGATTTTACTTTCTGTGGTTGGCTTGCTGCGGATATTAACATAATCACTCGCCGTAGAGATTCCGAGATCGCGAAACTGCTTTGCAACCGTCTCTTCTTTTCTCTTTGTCTCTTTATCTTCTGTATCATCCTCTTTTGTATCTTCTTCCGTTGTATCAGAAGTTTCCTCTGTCTGATCTTCTGTTGTATCTGTATCTTCTTCCGTTGTATCATCTGTAGTATCAGTATCCTCATTTGCAAAATTCTCTGCATAATACTTATCAAGAGATAAAGAAAGGCCAGCCATCTCTGTTTCCTGACAAAAGCTTGCAGCAACCGCCGAATCACTTCCGGTAGAATAGCAGGCTAATGATAATGTAACAGCAGTACCGAAGATTGCGGCATTTCTCACCCAACGTGTTTTAAACATATCTTACCTCCATAGTAAAAACATAACCGATAACTGTTTTGTAACAAATATTACAAATTTGTTACGTCACAAATCCAATTATAACAACGGCATATTGCTTTGTCAATACTTGATCCGGAAAAAAATCAGTTAAAATTCCCTTTATTTTAGGCACTTTTTTCTACTATTCCAACATGTTGCAGAAAAAACAGGGAAAAATAAATTATACTACAGTAGTAGAACTTATTTCATTGTAATTGCTTCTACTTCGATCGCAACATCCTTCGGAAGCCTTGCAACCTCTACACAGGATCTTGCCGGATACGGCGCTGTAAAATAGGTTTCATACACTGCATTTACTGCGGCAAAATCATCCATATTTTTTATAAATACCACTGTCTTTACCACCTTATCCATCGAGGAACCGGATGCCTCAATCAACGCTTTCAGGTTTGACAGCGCCTGCTTTGCCTGCGCCTCAACGGAACCTGTCACCAGCTCGCCCGTCGCCGGGTCAATCGGAATCATACCCGAAGTATATATCATGCCGCCAGCCTCGATCGCCTGTGAATATGGTCCGATTGCTGCCGGTGCGCTCTTTGTACTGATCTCTGTCTTCATTCTCATCCTCCATTCTGCGTGCCTTTGTACTGCACGCTTCTGTTTATCACTATTTTCATGCTGTTTTGAGCCCATTCATCATCAGTATAACACTATTTTTTTATTTACACTAGCATTTTTTCCCGATACAACGTATACTATATTTTGTACCTGCGGATTCTTCTGCGCTTTGCGCTCACAGAATCCCAAAAACATTCAGAATGGAGATTAGGATGGCTGAAAAAATACAACTTGGAAAATATCAGGAACTGATTGTAACCAAAAAAGTAGATTTTGGTGTTTTTTTAAATACACCAGCCGGAGCAGATTCCGAAAAAATACTGCTCCCAAAAAACCAGGTGCCGGAAAACACCCAGCTAAAGGATGTGCTGGAGGTTTTTGTCTACCGTGACTCGGAGGACAGGCCGATTGCCACCATGCAAAAGCCCGAACTCACACTGGGCGGCGTTGCCAGATTAGAAGTAAAACAGGTCACAAAAATCGGCGCTTTTCTGGAATGGGGGCTTTCAAAAGATTTATTTCTTCCATTTAAAGAACAGCTTTATCCGGTCCGGGAGGGGGATGCCGTCCTAGTCACACTATATCTTGATAAAAGCGAACGTCTCTGTGCATCTATGCATGTTTATGATGTACTTCGAAATGATTCCGAATATGAAAAAGATGATCCGGTGAGCGGACATGTTTATGAAATCAGTGAGAATTTTGGCGTTTTCGTTGCCGTGGACGACCTGTATTCTGCACTGATTCCCAAAAAAGAAGTCTTTGAAAAGTACCGGATCAATCAGCCGGTACAGGCAAGAGTTGCCCAGATTATGGAGGACGGCAGGCTAACGCTCAGCGTCAAAAAGAAAATCCCGGAACAGATGAATGACGACGCCGAGTATATCTTAGGCTGCCTTGAAACTGCCGGCGGCTTCCTTCCTTTTCATGACAAAAGTGATCCGACTGCAATCAAAAACCGCTTCCACATGAGCAAAAATGCGTTCAAGCGCTCTATCGGACGGCTGTTAAAGGAAGGAAAAATTACCATCTCCCCAGACGGTATCCGCACAAAATAAAACGAATCCGCATTTTGCTGAAAGGATTACACGTTCGAGCCTTCCGTAAATTCTCCGAATTTACGGAAACGCTGGTATCTTTTTTCTAAAAGCTCTGACATTTCCATCGCCTGCAGCTTTGGAATCGTCTCCAGCAGTGCTGTCTTAATTTCGTTTGCCGTATCGCTTAAATTATTTTCCAGGCCTTCCGCAGGCTCCGGAAACATCCGGTCAATCACCTGATTTTCAAGCAGATCTTTCGCCGTCATTTTCATCAGCGATGCTGCCTCTGCTACCCTGGAAGAATCTCTCCATAAAATACTTGCAAATCCCTCCGGAGACAGCACCGAATACATTCCATGCTCC
>JAJQGL010000044.1 GCA_021200535.1 Clostridiaceae bacterium
GGATGAAACCACCATCTAATTATTTGCACACGTTATTTAAGTACGATGTACTAGTGGGCGGAAACACAGAGGGCTGTTTTCGTATTCCGGTATAATATGGTCAAGGCATAAGGCGCAGCCAACATTTTCTTCTACCATCAGAGAGGCGTTATACAGGAGATTATAGGTGGTAACAATGTGAAGGGATTCGTACTGTCTGCCAAGCCAGCCGGATAATTCGTTGTGGGCAAGTGACTGGCGGGAGGCAATCAGCGGGATGTCCTGCAAATCCCTGGGTTTGATGCCCTGCTTCCCGGCAAGGGGATGGTCGCGGCGCATCAAAAGCCCCCATCTGTCTCGTGTCGGCAGCTTGATAAAATCATATTTTTTTATATCAGCCGGCTCGATTAAAACGCCAAAATCTAATAGCCCCTGGTCCAGACGTTCTGTCACATCATCGGCGTTTCCGCTAAATAAATGATAGGAGATGTCAGGATGTTTTTTTTGTATCTTTTTTGCAGCTTTTGCAATCAGGCGTATGCCCTTCGTTTCTCCGCCTCCGATATAGAGCTCGCCGCTGATATTTTCACCAGAGGAAGTGATTTCGGATTTGGTTTTCTCCATCAATGCAACCAGTTCTTCCGCACGTTTCCGCAGAATCATTCCTTCTTCGGTAAGGGTTACCTTGCGGTTTCCGCGAATCAGAAGCTGCTTGCCAAGCTCTTCCTCCAGTTCTTTTAGCTGTCTTGATAAAGGCGGCTGGGTCATATTGAGCGATTCGGCTGCCTTTGTTATGCTTGCCTCTCTGGCAACGGCAAGAAAATATTGTAGTACCCGGATATCCATTGTGTTCCTCCGTTTCGTCAGTGTTTTGCTTTATGTGGATAAGTATAGCATTCCGTACAATACCTTTCAAGTATGGAATGCTATTTAATATATGTATTTGATATTTCGCGGTGGGACTGCTAGACTATAAGCAGGTAAGGATTAAGCATCCTCTGAAAGAGGATTTGCCTATCTGCACAAGCGGCGGAACCGGAATAGGATACAGTGTGAATCAGATTAAAAATGCTTGTAAGGGTGCAAAGGTAAAAGCAGGATTGACAGCTAATGATGTCAGCGGCAAGAGGATAAAAAAGTGGCTGAAGAAGAACAAGGCGGTTTCGTAAAAGAAATGAGGTGGAATATGACAATACAAGACGTGATAGATGGTTTTACGGAGAATGCAGAGGAAAATCCAGAACGTGATGCCTATGCAGATACTCTTTTTCAGGAGGCAATACGTATTGGTATGGAGTTGAACAGCCAGTACCATACACCGGAAAAAATCCGTGAGATTATGGGAAGGCTGACAGGAAAAAGAATGGATAGCAGTTTTCGGATGTTTCCGCCATTTTATACTGATTTTGGGAAGAATATTACCATTGGCAGGGATGTCTTTATCAATTCTGGCTGTCATTTTCAGGATCAGGGAGGGATTACCATTGGGGACGGCTCTATGATTGGACATAATGTGGTGCTGGCGACGATTAATCACGATTTAAGTCCATTAAAACATAGGGAAAATCATTATGCACCGATTGTAATTGAGGATCATGTGTGGATTGGCTCAAATGCTACAATCCTGCCGGGAGTTACGGTAGGTCAGTGGTCTGTGGTAGCTGCGGGAGCAGTTGTTAGTAAAGATGTAGAGGCGTATACAATTGTCGGGGGTGTTCCGGCAAGGGAAATCCGCAAAGTAAAAAAGGTTTGAAGTTCCACTAACGCATGAAAGTACCATGCGAAGCGGAACTAAATCAAACCTTGGAAGAACACAAAACAGGAGTTCTTATACATTTATAAAAATTAGAATTGGAGGAAAAAACATGAATGATTTTATTTTTCACAACCCGGATAAGGTGTATTTTGGGAAAAACCAGATGGAGCATTTGCCGGAGGAATTATTAAAGTTTGGAAACAAGGTGCTTTTGGTGTATGGTGGCGGTTCTATTAAGAAAAATGGGCTGTACGATACAGTAACCGGACTCATGAAAGAGAACGGCATTGATTTTTTTGAACTTGCCGGTGTTGAGCCGAATCCAAGACATTCTACTGCAAACAAGGGCGCGGCAATCTGTAAAAAGGAAAACATTGACGTCATTCTTGCCGTGGGCGGCGGTTCGACGATTGACTGTGCGAAAGGAGTGGCGGCGGCAGCCCTTACGGAAGATGGGGATGTTTGGCCGTTGGTATCCGGTGGTATATGGGTTATGCAGGCTCTCCCAGTGATTGCCGTTCTCACGAATGCAGCGACCGGTTCAGAGATGGATGCATGGGCAGTTATCTCCAACATGGATACCAATGAAAAAATCGGATTGGGCGGGGAGGCTCTCATTCCAAGGGCAGCGTTTGAAAATCCAGAGTACAGCTATTCTCTTCCGACCTATCAGACGGCATGCGGCGCTTTTGATATTTTCAACCATGTGCTTGATAACTATTATCTTGCGGGGAATGCTACTTTTGATATGGTGCTGGAACTTCAGGAAGCAGTTATGCGTACTGTTGTAAAATGGACGCCGGTTGCCATGAAAGAGCCCGAAAACTACGAGGCAAGAGCAAATCTGATGTGGGCTTCTTCGATGGCGCTCAATTCCATACTGGATGCCGGAACGGTTCATGGCTGCGCCTGCCATGCGATGGAGCATGAGCTTTCCGCTTACTATGATATCACACATGGTCATGGCCTTGCGATTCTGACACCACGCTGGCTGACTTATATTTTAAATGAAAATACAGCGTCTGCAATTTATCGTCTCGGCTCAAAGGTGTTTGAGGTGGAAGAGGGGCTTGAGGCGATGACCGGGGCGAAAAAAGCAATAGCGGCCGTATCTGATTTCTGCTTCAAGACATTAGGATTAAAGGCAGACTTGTCTGAACTAAATATTGACGATACGCATTTTAAAGAAATGGCGGAGCATGCCTGCATGGGAGGTGTCATAACGGGACCTGTGAACCTGGCACCGGCGGATGTAGAGAAAATTTATCAAATGTGCCTGTAGGGTGATTTTCAAACATGCTCTAGCGCATCAGATATCAGATTGTCATACCGATCATACATAGTAAATCAATGTACAGGATGGAAAAATCCCCTATTGACGAAATAATTGCGTTAATAGAGGATTTTTTTGTGTAAAGAACAGGGATTATACATGTCAGTTACGAAAAAAAGTGCAAATTACGCATGATATCTTGAAAATAAAATAATTAGTATTATTATGAGTATATGCTTTAAAGTTAGTACAGTGTTTTCGAATAACTCGACTTTTCTACTGGTCTGTTTTCCTAATAGCACAGATCAAAAAACATCTTTCGTATAAAGCTCAGCTATTTACGAAACACTGTACTAATTGTCAAATTAATAAGGAAGAAGGCAAGGACTAATGAAGAAACGGAATTTGTTTATGGCTAAGTTTAGTGGAGTTTGTTTGTGTGCTATTGCTGTTTTTGCAACATAGATATCTAATAGTGCCTGCATTTGGTGGATGCATCAGCCGAAAGAACCAGTAGCCTTACAAAACAAAGAATAGTGGCATTAAAGATGAAATTTAATTGTGTAGTCTCGGAAAGTCAATGAGGAAACAACAAAAATTATGTCATATAAATAAATGCGGCAAAGAAAATAAAAATTGCTTGCAAAAACAGTTGTTTCGGGAAACGTAAAAAGGGGGAATGTTACAGAAAAACAGAGGTGAAAGTGAAATTTGGGGAACGAAGAAAAGCTATAAAATAAGGGGTTGGGAGTTTCCGAGAGGACACTATTGAGTCAGGAGGTGAGAGAATGTATTTAAGATGTAGCACTATAGTATATAGAGCTAACATTGAAAAGCGTTCTAATCATATACTTGTATGAGAACTACATGATTAGAACGCAAACTAAAATTAACCAGATAAAGTATAGTAGATTTTGCTATTATTTGCAAGTCTTGAAAAAGGAAAGCGAGGTAAAAAGTATGAGATTATCGAAAATTCAAAAGAGAATTGCGGCTTTAACATTGGCAGCTGTTATGGGCATTGGTATATCTGGAACTGGAGCATTTGCAGCTGTTACCAGAGTATCATACAATTTTAGTGTTGCTGTTGGACAGAAAGATACTTCGGAAAATGTTCAAAAAACAACTTCAACCAGCACAAATTATGCGCATGCAACGATAACTGCCTATGGAAACACAACAAATGCAGACCATTTGAGATTAAGAGTTCTTAGAAGCAGCACAGCAGTGACTGGTTATGCAAAGGTAAAAGCTACAGGCTCTAAAAATCTTTCCTATACGACAACAGTTTCTTCTGGTCAGTCTGTAAAGCTGCGTGGGTATGTTGCGGCAGCAGCTACATATGGTTATGGAGTAATGAGTGGGACATTTGAGCCGTAATGGTTTCATCATAGTTGATATGGAATTAGATTTGGCCTATATATATAAATATGTATAGGCCGGATTTATGAGAAAGGATGTGAGCCGTGAAATGATCAGACAGGAAATCCGACGTGTTTTCCATTCGCCTTTTTTTTATTTGTCCATTTTTATTTTACTGATTGGTTCGTTTGTTGCGGTTTTTGACTGCCTGGCGGACAGCAATGATGTTGTGTATTTATTTGATGTTACGGGGGTGGGCTATGGAAAGGCGCTTATTCCTATTTTATCAAGTTTGGCGGTAGCGGACAGTTACCTGATTGAATACCAGAGTGGTTATCATTATGCAGTGATGTCAAGGACAACGAAGTTGAGATACTGCTTTTTCAAGATGGGGGTTGCTATTGCATCTGGCATTTTTGTTGTACTATTTATGAAGTTACTTCTTCTTGCCTTGCTTGCTGTTGTTGCGCAGTGTCTGCATGGAAAGTTTGTTTTTGGTGGTGAAGAAGCGATACAGTATTTTGATAACACCAGTATTTTAATACTGCGGAGACAGTTTGGTTTGTTTATCGCCCAGAACATTCTGTACGACTGTCTGTATGCGTCTGTTTTTCCGGGATTGTCTCTGGCGGTTTCTACGCTGGTAAAAAATAAATATGTTGTGATGATGTTTCCGTTTATTTATGCCAATGTAACGGCATTTGTATTCGTGGGACTGAAGTGGTATTACCTGACGCCGATGGTTTTGGGCTCTGAGGGCAGGGCAAAACTATTGTCTTATGAGGGACTTCCTTTTCATATTATGGTGGTGCTTATTTATTGGATTGTTTCTACTATATGGTTTGTCAGGGGTGTGTGGAGAGAAACAAAGTGACTGAGAGGAGGTAATTATGTTACGTTATCTGTTTAGGGAATATGTCCATAAGATTTTGTTATCCTCCCGTTTTGTTATGGTATTTATAACTATATTTGTTGCATTGATCAGTCTGTTCTGGAATATGACAGGTGCGATGAAGGAGTTAGGCTGTCGGGCGGGGGCATTGGAATTATTGCCCACTTTTCTATGTGTTGACTCGGGTTCGCTTATTTATTTTGGTATATTTGTTTTTTTAGTGGCTTCGCTGCCCAAATGGGAAGGAAGCCTGAATCAGGTATCGCGTCTCGGAAAGGGAAAATGGTTATTGGCTCAGTATGTATATGTTTTTTTTACTGCTGTAATATATTATCTGATCTGGACAGCAGGGTTTATCATGGCATTGCTTCCGAGGATAACATGGAGTAATGATTGGAGCAGTCTGGTAAAACGCGCGATTGATCCAGAGACGGCTGCCCTGTTCAGCATGGATATGAAAATGAATGTAGGCTTGGCTTTTTCAGAGAAGTTAGTGTCTGTAGGAAGTCCGGCCAGGGTATGGCTTCTGACGTTTCTGCTGCATATGCTGGCGGGAGTGTTTGTGGGAATATTGATGGTCACTCTGAATATTTGTTTCCGCCGTGGGATAGGAACGGTAGCTGCCTATTTGATTGTGGGAGTTAAAACTATTTTTAACTGGCTTCCGGCTCTGTTCAACAACCAGTTGATTCATTTTGAAGGATATAGACAATTCAAAAATCTGCTTATCCGAATGGAGTTTTATGTCAGCCCATTATATCAGTGTGATTTGCTGGTTATGGCAATTCATGATACCAGACCGATTTTGCAAAGAGTGGCGATTGGGGCAGTCTATTTTTTGATTTTAACTGCTCTGGTTATGCTGTTTGGGTTTCGGATGGTAAGGAAGATTGACCTGTGTCAGGAGTAGGTGTGAAAGTTAAAGATTTTCAAACTATGAGTTGGTGCCGCAGGCTCCGCCAACGTCAATCGAATTTATTTGATTTAACATTAGCCGCTTCCTATGGGCGCGGTATAAGGTTAAGGATGTTCGTAGACTGTTTATAAGCGAATGTACAGTAGGATCGTGAAAATGGGGAGACTTATTTTAATAAGAATGAAAGATTGAGAGAATGGCAGGCTGCTGCAGAAAGGAATGGGAAGCATATGGAAAAAGATGTGATGGTACGGGTGGAAGAATTGGAGAAAAGATTTCGGGATGAAGTGATTTTAACCGGAGTGGATATGCTTTTGGAGAAAGGGAAAATATATGGACTGGTAGGGATGAATGGCAGTGGAAAAACAGTGCTTATGAAATGTATCTGTGGTTTTTTACAGCCAACGAAGGGAAAGGTGACAGTGGAAGGGAAAGTTATCGGCAAAGATGCGGATTTTCCGGAAAGCATAGGATTAATGATTGAGACGCCGGGATTTATCCCATATATGTCAGGAAAGAGCAATCTGCAAAATCTGGCTCTGATAAAAAATGAGATTGGGGACAGAGAGATTGAAGAAGCTATGCAGTTAGTGGGACTGGAGCCGGGATTAAAAAAGAGAGTTTCCAAATATTCCCTGGGAATGCGCCAGAGGCTTGGCATAGCCCAGGCAATTATGGAAAAGCCCAGACTTTTAATTTTGGATGAACCTTTTAATGGATTGGATGTGCAGGGAGTAGAAGATATCAGAAAGCTGTTGATGAGACTGCAGGAGGATGGGGTTACAATTCTTCTGGCATCGCATTATGATGAGGATATTCGGACTCTGTGTGAGGATGTTTATCAGGTTCAGAACCATCGGGTAATGAAAAAGGAGAAAGAAGATAAAGCAGCAGGAGAGAACGAGAGGGCAGAGGGTGCGGATGAAGAAAAATAAGGAACTTATTTTTTGGGCTATTCTGATATTGGCGGTACAGATTTTCATGCTTCTGCTGGATTCCATACAGTTTCCGGATGGTGATCTCTATCACCCGTTTAAGTATTTATATGGGGATGGATATGACAGGGCAAAATTTTATGCTCTGGAGCAGTATATGTGGCTAGTCAATCTTTCGCTGTATTGTGTGATGGTGGTGAAGAAGATGACACAGTGCAGGGAGGAAAATTCGTATTTTTCTATTGTGAGATATTCCAGTTTCCGACGGTATTATTTGTCTGTGTATAAGTCTTTTGTAATATATACGGCAGTATATCAAGCTGCCGTATTTTCAGGCGCTCTGATGGGATATAGTATTGTTCGGGCATACCGCAGTGTGGCGGGGTTAAACTGGTACTTTCTGCTGATGTCGCAGATGTTAATGTTACTTGGGAATCTTTTCTTTGGCGTAATTATGCTTTATGCTATCCTGCAAAAAGATGCCATTAAATGCGCAGTAGTTGTCTATCCGGGGATTCCTGTTATAGCACTGCTGTCTAAGGAATATCTGCCGCAGGCGGTGAATAATCTTATACCGGGAAACTGGATGATGCTTGCAAGGAGCAGAGAGCTTTTCGGGGGAGGTTTTTCTATTGGTATGGCAGTTGTATTGGAACTGGAGGTGTTTGTGTTGGTAAGCTGGAGAGCAGTTTTTAAGAAAAAAGTATAATGTAGTCTCCAGCTGTTTTTCGTAAATAACCTGACCTTTCGAAGGTCTTTTACTGTTCGTCTGTTAAGAAATGCCAATAAACAAAGCGGCCAACATCCCAAGTAAACGGACAATTCCCGCAGCTGCCCATGCAATCGCACACTGTTCCAGAACCACACAAACTGCCCATTTTCCGCCCAGTTCCTGTCTTATGGAGGCAATCGCTGCAACGCAAGGGGTATAAAGCAGGCTAAATACCATCATTGTTGCGGCAGCCAGAGGCGTAAGCAGCGAGGTGACCTCTCCGGCGAACAGGATTTCCATCGTGGAAACGACGCTTTCCTTTGCCATAAAGCCGCTGATTAAGGAAGTACAGATTCTCCACTCCAAAAGATTTTGAAAGAAAGTTGCGAGCTTTTTCAAATTCCCTACCGAACAGTTACTGATTGGGAACTGGGCAACAGGCATCCTCTCTCATCGCCGGCCAATACCAGCGATCAAACAGTTTCTGAATGAGATCCAGCAGATCCTCGTCGGGAAGGGCGTTTTGATTCTGCAGGTTGATTGATATAGCGTGAAAAATTCCATAAAAGTAAATATCTTTGATCACCTTTTTCTTAGGGGTATTTTCTGTCTGTGCATATAAATTGTCAGGCATATTTTCTTTAAATCTCCGCATAAAATGGGAACGGTTCTGTTCTGACACTAACACGGATATGCGGTCTGCATTTTCGTGCAAACAGTAAATAAGCGTCTCAAAAAATTCTCTTTCCCCGACGGTTCTTTCCCTCCGTTGTTCTTTTAAAGCATTTTGTGTGCGCTGCAGGAAATCATCCTCGGCATATTCGATCAGAGAAAAGACATCTTCAAAATAGCGGTAGAAGGTGGTGCGGTTGTATCCGGCAAGATCTGTGATTTCCCGGATGGTAATTTGATTGATACTCTTTTTTTGCGCCAGTTGAAAAAAAGCATTTACAAAAGCTTCTCTTGTCGCATCTGTGATTTCTGGTTGTTTTTTCATACAGATTCCTCCTGAACATTTACGGTGTATAAAATCGGCGTGATATAGCGTCTCATGTCAAGCTTTGTGCTTATTATACAACATATGTCGCAGAATTAAAACCGAAAAAATGGGACAATGCGACACTTGTTGTAAATTGTTGCTTGATGGACTATGGAAAGAATGTTAAAATTGCAAAATACAAAATACAACACGTGTCGCACATAGTTTTATGATCAGTGGGCGTCAAGTTAAAGTATTTTAAGAAGGAATGTGTGTGAAAAAATGAACTTTTACACGCGGAATTTGTGCCTGTGCGCGCTTGGCACAAACTCGTTTCAGCAAGAGAGAGTGCGCAGAAAAGAGGATTCGTATGGAAAATATGGCATTAGAAAATTTAAAAACACGCAGAAGTGTACGGTCTTTCAGCAGCAGGCCGGTGGAGCAGGAAAAACTGGATGCGATTCTTGAGGCAGCTACCTATGCGCCTACTGGAATGGGAAGCCAGTCACCGGTGATTGTGCTTGTCAAGTCGCCGGATACGTTAAAAAAGATCAGCAGAATGAATGCCGAAGTAATGGGCAGGGAGGTTGATCCGTTTTATGGTGCGCCGACTGTCGCTATTGTGTTTGGCAACAAAGCATCTGTACCAACCTGGTTTGAGGATGCCTGTCTTGTTGCGGGAAATCTGTTGAATGCGGCGCATGCAGTCGGTGTGGATTCCTGCTATATTTACCGGGCAAGGGAAGTGTTTTCTTCTGCAGAGGGTCTTGCACTTATGAAAGAGTGGGGCCTTGATGAAAATTATCAGGGTGTTGCGAACTGCATTCTGGGATACGGCGAAGGAGAGACTCCGCAGCCAAAACCTCGAAAAGCCGATTATATCCGGATTGTGTAAATGGCGGTGCGCTAGATTCAAAAACATGCAGATGCACTGATTTTTCACACGCGGGATTTGTGTCTGCGCGCACTTGATACAAATCCTGTTAAAGCGGATACTGTTCCCCTGTGCAAAGAGAGTGCGCAGAAAAGAGGATTATTATGCTACATATTTTCAGCAATATGAAGATCAAAGACCGGTGGCTGGCGATCTTATGTCTGCTTCTGGTTTGTGGTCAGGTATATTTTGATTTGCGTCTGCCGGACTATACGGCAGAAATTACAGTTTTGATCAGCAGTGAAATCACAGAATTGTCGGAATATTTTACTGCAGGTGGTAAGATGCTCGGATGCGCTTTGTGCAGCGCACTTCTCACTGTGGTTGTCGGCTATCTTGCAGCCATGATTGCAGCAGATTTTTCCTTTGATGTCCGGGCAAAATTGTTTCATAAGGTCACGGCTATGGGAAGCGGTGAAATCAAGAAATTTTCCACTGCCAGTCTGATTACCCGTACCACAAACGATATCACACAGATACAGATGATTATAGCCATGGGACTTCAGATGCTGCTCCGTGCGCCGATCATGGCGGTATGGGCAATTATCAAAATTGTTGGGAAAAGCTGGCAGCTTTCTGCGGTTGTTGCGTCTGCGGTTGTCATAGTGGTAGGCGCCCTGATCGTTTTGTTAGCTGTTATGATTCCGAAATTCCGCATTGTACAGAAGCAGATTGATGATGTAAACCGGATTACGGACGAAAACTTAAGCGGGATTCGGGTTATCCGTGCATTCAATGCAGAAAAATATCAGGAGAATAAGTTTGAGAAGGCAAATCACAATTTGATGCGTACCCAGCTTTTCACCGGCAGGGGAATGGCATTTCTTTCTCCTATTATGATGTTTGTACAGAGCTGCGTTTCGGTTGGCATCTATTATGTAGGCGCCGTGTTAATTAATGCGATTGATGTACCGTTGAACGGCACGATACCGGAGATTATGCTTGCTGTTTCTGACCGGGCGGAAATGCTTGGCGAGGTTGTATCTTTCAGCTCATACGCTTTATATGTAATCATGTCGTTTGTAATGCTTTTAATGATTTTTATGATGCTGCCCCGCGCGCAGGTATCCGCAAATCGTATCAATGAGGTGATTGATTGTGACATTGCGGTTAGGGAAGGAACGGAAAGTACATCCGGGGAAACCGGAAGTATTGAATTTGAGGATGTAACATTCCGTTATCCTGACGCTTCTGAGGATTGTCTGAAGCATATTTCTTTTTCAGCAAAAAAGGGAGAGACGGTTGCCATTATCGGCGCTACCGGCTCCGGAAAATCAACGCTTGGCGGGCTTGCAGCAAGACTTTATGATGCCACGGAGGGAACTGTTTTGCTGGACGGAAGGGACGTCAGGGAATACAGCTTTGAGACACTTTATCATAAGATTGGGTATATTCCGCAGAAAGCGATCCTGTTTGCAGATACTGTGGAGGGAAATGTTACTTTTGGAAACAGCGGGAAGGAGATGACCGGTGCGGATGTGGAAAACGCTCTTGATATCGCTCAGGCGTCAGATTTTGTGAATGCGCTGGATGAGGGGATAAACAGTTGGATTTCACAGGGCGGTTCTAATGTTTCGGGAGGACAGAAACAGCGTTTATCCATTGCGAGAGCGATTGCAAGGAAACCGGAAATTCTTATTTTTGATGATTCCTTCTCCGCACTGGATTATAAAACGGACAGCATATTGCGGCAGAGGATAAAAACAGATTTGAAGGGGACAACCTGTCTGATTGTGGCGCAGAGAATTGGAACAATCCGAAACGCAGACAGAATTGTTGTGTTGGATAATGGGGCTGTTGCCGGAATCGGAACCCATGATGAATTGATGAAGAATTGTTTTGTGTATCAGCAGATTGCCCTGTCGCAGCTCTCAGCCGATGAGCTTGCGGCGAATGCATAAGGAGGTGCGCTATCATGCCAGAAATGAATAATAATAACCAATCATCCGCGCGTACAGGAGGCCCTATGCGGAGAGGGCCTATGGGCGGCGGCCCGATGGGAGGAATGGGCGGTGGAAAAGCCCGGAATATGAGAGAGTCCTTGATGAATCTGCTTTCTTACTGCAGGAGTCAGGCAGGAATTATTCTTTTTGCACTTGTGCTTGCTGCGCTTGGCGCAGTCTTTACCATTATTGGTCCAAATCAGATCAGCCGCCTGACCGACTATATTTACGATGGGCTTTCCGGCGGCGTATCATCGGAGGAAATGGCGGAGGATATTCAAAATCAGGTAAGCAGCGGAGAGATTAATCTGCTTGATTATTTGCCGGAGGATGTAAATATAGAGGATATTGACCTGTCTGTTCTTGACCTTACAGATACGGATAATGAGCTTACACAGGCGATTTTATCCAATATCAAACTGAGCGAAGAATATCAGAATGCCCATGCAGACGATGGAATTGATATGGATGGTATTTTGGGTGTGGCGCTTTTGCTGGTGGGAATTTATTTTGCGAGTGCGCTCTGCAATTTTATCCAGCATTATATTATGCAGACGGTAACACAGAGAACCGCCAAAAGACTCCGTGGTGATATAGATACGAAAATCAATCGTCTGCCGCTGAAGTATTTTTCTGGAAACGCTGCGGGAGATGTGCTTTCGCGTATGACAAACGATGTAGATATGATTGGGCAGGCTATGTCAAACAGTCTGTCAAATCTCGTCACGGCGGTTGCACAGTTTATCGGCTGTCTGATTATGATGTATTATACGAACTGGGTTATGGCGACGACGACCGTTGTCGCAACGGTTATCGGACTTGTTCTGATGGTTGTGATTATGAGCCGTTCTCAGAAGTATTTTACGGCAAGGCAGAAAAGCCTTGGCAGGTTAAACGGATATATTGAGGAAATGTACAGCGGTCATGATGTAATCCGTATTCTGGACGCAGAGGATGAGGTGAAAGGGAAATTTTCTTCTATGAACCGGGCGGTAAAGAATGCGGAATTTCGTTCCCAGTTTCTATCCGGGATGATGCAGCCGCTGATGACGTTTATTGGCAATCTGGGCTATGTGGCAACCTGTGTTGCAGGTGCGGCTTTAATTATAGATGGACAGATTACATTTGGCGTGATTACGGCATTCTTAATTTACACCCGCCTGTTTGAGACACCGTTGCGTCAGATTTCCATGGCAATGACGCAGGTTCAGTCCTGTGCAGCGGCTTCTGAGCGCGTCTTTGAATTTTTGTCAGAGGAGGAGATGGAGGATGAGTCCGCAAAGATGGAACGGATAGATTCTGTGCGCGGTGAGGTGGAATTTCGGAATGTAAAATTTTCTTATCCGAGTGTGCCGGATAAAGAGATTATCCATAATTTCAGCGTAAAAGTAATGCCCGGACAGAAGGTGGCGATTGTTGGTCCTACCGGTGCGGGCAAGACTACCATGGTCAATCTGCTGATGCGGTTTTTTGAACCGACAGGCGGAACGATTTACATTGACGGTGTTCCGACAGAAAGTATTCCAAGGAGTAATGTACACAGCCAATTTGGAATGGTTTTGCAGGATACATGGCTGTTTGAAGGAACGGTTAGGGAAAATCTTTTATATAATACAGAAGGCGTATCGGATGAACAGATGGCAGAGGCGTGCCGGGCATGCGGCATTCACGATTTTATCCAGGCGATGCCGAAGGGCTATGATTCGGTTTTGAGTGACAATACAGCTATCTCCGCCGGACAAAAGCAGCTTATGACAATCGCCAGGGCTATGATTCAGAACAGTCCAATGCTGATTCTGGATGAGGCGACTTCCAGCGTGGATACAAAGACGGAAATGCTGACGCAGCAGGCCATGGATAAGCTGACGGATAAGCGCACCAGCTTCGTTATCGCCCACCGTCTGTCAACGATAAAAAATGCGGATATCATTCTTGTCATGCGGGATGGGGATATTGTGGAACAGGGCAGTCATGAAGAGCTGTTAAAGCAGAATGGCTTCTATGCGGAATTGTATAACAGCCAGTTTGAGCAGGCGTCTTAGTCCGCGCGGAATCTGGCATAAAACAACAGATTGCAGACTTTTGCCGGCAAACTGATTGTTATGAACAAAAAAGGGCATGCAATTCCTTTTTTATATTAGGAATTTGTATGCTCTTTTTCTGTTTAAATTTTTTACTATTAATAACATATTTTTAATAAAATTTTAATAATTATGATCAGATATATGGAAAAACCGGATAAAATTTGCTACAATGAAAAAGATTATTGCTATAACAGGGGATTCATGCGGAGTATAATTTCATTAAGGGACATTATATTGAAAAAAGGCAGAAAGAAGGGAAATTTCTCATGAGTGACTGGGTATTAGTAGTGGATGATGATGTGTCTAATTTAAAGATGGCAAGCCGTATACTGGCGGAGGCAGATCTGCGCGTAAGCTGTCTGAAATCGGGTATGGACGCATTGAAATTTTTGCAGGCAAACAGGCCGGATATTATTCTTTTGGACATACATATGCCGGGAATGGACGGCTTTGAGACGATTGGAGCGATTCGGGAAAATGAGGAGATGGCCGATATTCCGGTGATCTTTCTTACGGCGGATGAGGACACGGAGACAGAGACAAGAGGATTGCAAAGCGGCGCGGTAGACTTTATCAAAAAGCCTTTCGTGCCGGAAGTGCTTCTGACCAGAATACGGCATACGATTGATCTGATGCGTCTCCAGACCAGTTTGTCTCAGGAAGTAGAAAAGAAAACGAAAGAGGTTGTGCGGCAGCAGGAGAAAATTGAGAGAGTATTTGTTCAGGTTGTCAATGCCCTGGCAGGTGCAATCGACGCAAAGGATTCCTATACGAATGGACATTCCTCAAGAGTTGCGGGATATTCAGAGAAGATTGCAGGGCAGCTGGGGCTGTCAGAGGAAGAGAAGAGTAATATTTACATCATGGGGCTTTTGCATGATGTAGGAAAGATTGGTATTCCGGACAGTATTATTAACAAACCGAGCAGATTGACGGACGAAGAATATGCAGTCATTAAGAAGCATCCGGTTCTGGGGGCTGGCATATTGGAAAATATTACGGAATTTCCGAAATTACACATTGGTGCCAAGTGGCATCATGAGCGCTATGATGGAAAAGGTTATCCGGACGGAATTTCCGGGGAAGAAATACCGATGGAGGCAAGGATTATTGCGGTTGCGGATGCTTATGATGCTATGAGCTCCAAGAGAAGCTACCGGGATGTGCTTCCGCAGAATGTCGTGCGTGCAGAGATTGAAAAGGGAAAAGGAACGCAGTTTGATCCGGCATTTGCAGATGCCATGATCTGCCTGATTGATCAGGACACAGAATATACAATGCGGGAAACATAAAAGAAAAGGGCAGGTTTTTACGGGCAGCTGGTTGGTACTGTTACAGTGTTTCATAAAGCAGATTTATTTAGAAAATGCTGTACAAAACAAATGGAGGATTGGTATGGTTGGAAATGAGAATAAGCGTTCCGGACATCTTCGGATTTTGATTTTTTATACAATTATGGAGATTGCATTATTTATGGAATCCCTGTTTCTTGGGTGGGATATGGCTGCGGTTGTCCTGCTTTTTTTCGGATTGGTGGTAAGCTGGATCATTCATATTACAGAAAAGCTCACACCGGATTTATGCCTTTGGCTGTACTTTATATTGGCGATGCTGGCGTTCTTTTTCTATGGGGTGCATGAAACCAGTATTTATGATTTGGCGCCGGTTATGATTGTGACTGTTATGATGATGTCAGGCATGGGGAAGCACATCTTTATCCGGCTTTGCAGCGTCACCTATTTTTTTACGATGGGTTATGCACTGTTGTTTGTGGCAGGCGATTCGATAGAAGTCAATTTACTTTTTATTACAAGGACGATGCTTCACTTTGCCCTTGTATGTATTGCAGACTGGTTTGCAAAAGCTCTGCTGCATGAGCGTGAAAAACTGAGAAAAGGTATAGATGACAAAGTTTCCGAACTGGAAGAGATTAATCATAAAACAGAAAATTTTCTGGTTAATGTATCCCATGAGCTGCGCACGCCGATCAATGCGATTATGGGCTTTGCGTCGGTGATGCTGAATAAAGAAAAGGATGTATCAAAAAGGAAGGAAATTGTATCCGTTCAGAAAGCGGGGCACCGGCTGTTTGACCAAATTGAGGACATTCTTGATTATACGGAGCTTGATACGGGAAAGATCAAAATCAATCAGGATGCGTATATGATTTCATCTGTTGTAAATGACATTATAATCGGGGGACAGATAACGGAGCATGAAAATCTTCCGGAGATTATTTTTGATGTTGATCCGACCATTCCGGCAAGCCTTGTGGGGGATGGGCGAAAGATAAAGAAAATATTAAAACACTTGATTGACAATGCGGTAAAATTTACGCCGCAGGGTGCTATTCTGGTGGAAATATTCGGGATGCGCAAGGAGTATGGCATTAATCTTTGCATCAGGGTAGCTGACACAGGAATTGGCATAAAAGAGGAAAACATTCAGAAGCTTTCCGGAAAGTTTTACCAGCTGAATGGAGAAAGGGACCGGAGCGCCGGCGGACTTGGCCTGGGGCTTTCTATTGTTTACGGAATCGTATCGGCAATGGGTGGATTTGTAAA
Source organism: Clostridiaceae bacterium (assembly GCA_021200535.1). GTDB lineage: Bacteria > Bacillota > Clostridia > Lachnospirales > Lachnospiraceae > Butyribacter. Next base: position 16,330 of record JAJQGL010000044.1, read on the forward strand.
GATAGAGAGTAAGGAAGGGAAGGGCACCGTGGTATCTGTCAGCATACCGCAGAAGATATCGGACGAAGCGTTTAGCATGTCCGTGGAAAAACCGGAAGAATTATGTGTTGCCTGTTATCTAAAACCAGATAAATATAAATTCCCAGAGATATATCAATTTTATAACAATATGATTTCTCATATGGCGCAGGGTTTAAAGGTTTCATTATACAGAGCCGGAAATGAACCGGAGCTGGATCGTATTCTTTCCAAATACCATATTTCACATTTGTTTATTGGACAGGAGGAATATGCGGACAGACCGTCCTATTATGAGAGTATGGATGAGGAAATCTGCGTGGTTGCAGTTACGGATGATATTCGGGCAATTCCGGGAAGCAGCAGGGTGACTGCCCTGAAAAAGCCGTTTTATTTTTTACCGATTATCGACATTTTAAATTCCAATATGACATCTCGTTCGAATTTGTTTGATACAAGACCGATTCTCTGCCCTGGCATCCGGGCGCTGATTGTGGATGACGAGCCGATGAATCTGCTGGTTGCCGAGGGAATCCTGAAGGGGTATCACATGCAGGTAAAGACGGTAAACAGCGGGAAAAAAGCGGTTGACCTTTGTCAGAAGGAAGAATTTGACCTGATTTTTCTTGACCATATGATGCCGGGAATGGATGGAGTTGAGACGTTAAAGCAGATTCGCCGGAATGATGCGGATAAAACGAACCGGTTAATTATTATTGCTTTTACGGCAAATGCAGTGAGCGGTGCAAGGGAAATGTTTTTGCAGGAAGGCTTTGATGAATTTATTTCAAAACCGGTTGAAATTATAGAACTTGACCGTGTGTTAAAAAAGGTGCTTCCGGACGATTCCATTGTTTATCAATCGGAGGATGAAGAAGGATTGCCGGAGGAACCGGAGACAGTAACAGCAGCAGACCGATCTGCGGAGAAAAAAACGGATATGCCGGAGCAGGAAAATGGTACGGCCGCAGACGCAGGGAAGAATCCGAATACGTCAAGGCCGGAAGATGAGCTGGCTGTTTTGGAACAGGCTGGGATTCATACACGGTCCGGTCTGAGATATTGTCAGGGAGATAAGGAATTTTATAAAAAGATACTAACAGGATTTACAAAGGAATTTCTGCAGAAAAAGGAGGATAAGCAAAAATTTTTACAGAGCGGTGATTGGGAAAATTATCGGATTGCTGTACATTCCCTTAAGAGTACAGCCAGGATGATTGGTGCGGATGAGCTTTCCGACATGGCGAAAGAGGTGGAGGATGCAGCAAAAAATTCAGACGGCGGCTATATTGGGGAGCATGATGGAGAACTTACCCTGAAATACAGCCAGACGGTACAGGTTATTTCAGAAGCGCTTCATTTGGACGCGGCAGGGGATGCCGCTGAGGATGCCGGCGAGAATGTTGGTGAGGACACCAGTGCCGGAAGTGATGCATCTGCGGAGCTGACAAAGGATGATTTCTGGGAAAGCCTGCTGGAATTGAAGGGGTGTCTTGAAACATTTGAGGAGGATAAGGCAGAACGGCTGCTTGCAGAAATCAAAGACGCTGTGTATGATGGCAGACCGGTTGAAACGATTCTCTGCGAAATCATACAGGATGTGGAGAATTTTGACCTTTCAGCTGCTTCGGACAAAACGGAAGCACTGATTCATGCATTGGAAGGCGGTGATGCAGAATGATTCTGAAGAACTTTGTAAAAAATATGATGAATGCAGAACTGGGCCTGCAGGAGAGGATGTTCAGGCTTTTTGCAACGATGGCGCTCAGCGGTTTTGGCATTGGAATCTTTGGCGGAATTGCGGCGGGCGCAGATCTGATCAATCTTATTTTTGTCGTGGGTATGTTTTTCCTGCTGCTTGGTCTTGCGAGATGGGTGGTCAAATCAAATAAAATACAGACAGGGGCGGTTATCATTGCGGCATTGATTGTGTATGTACTGCTTCCAGTGAACTTTTTTACTTCGGGCGGGGTTTACAGCGGAGGACCGATTTGGTTTTTGCTTGGGACGCTGTATGTCTGCCTGAATGTGTATGGCAGAATAAAATACTTCTTTCTGGGAAGCTGTGCCGTTGTCTTTCCAATATGCTACTACATTGCTTATTGTTATCCGGATCTGATCATACCGTATACGCGGGATGCCATGTTTGCGGATTCTTTACTTACATTAATTGTTGTCAGTATATCAATGTCTGTCATGATTTTATTCCAGAATGCAATATATCATTCGGAAGACCGCATTGCAAAACAGCAGAAAAAAGAGATAGAGGAGCTGAACAGGACGCAGAACCAGTTTTTTTCGTCTATGAGCCATGAAATCCGGACGCCGATCAATACCATTATCGGGTTAAACGAGATGATTCTGCGCGAGGATATCTCGGATGAGGTAGCAGCGGACGCTAAGAATATTCAGGGCGCAAGCAAAATGCTGCTTGCCCTGATTAACGATATTCTAGATATGTCTAAAATTGAATCCGGCAATATGGATATCGTGCCGGTCGATTATGATCTGGGCGAGATGCTGTCGGATATTGTGAATATGATTTGGATTCGGGCAAGGGAAAAAGGGCTTGCCTTTCATGTAGATGTAGATGAAAAAATTCCGTCAAAGCTTTATGGGGATGAGGTGCGGATTAAACAGATTCTGATCAATGTCCTGAATAATGCGGTAAAATATACGTCAGAGGGTTCTGTCACACTGTCAATCCAATGCGAAGAGCTGGAGCCGGGCAGAATCAATATGGTTTATTCGGTAGCGGATACCGGCATGGGAATTAAAAAGGAAAGTATGCCGTATCTGTTTAGTGTGTTTAAGCGTGTTGATGAAGAAAAAAACAGATACATTGAAGGAACCGGGCTGGGGCTTTCTATCGTCAGGCAGCTGGCAGAGCTGATGGGAGGAACAGTTACGGTAAACAGCATTTACACGAAGGGTTCTACTTTTGTGATCACTCTGCCGCAAGGCGTTTCCGGCGAAAAACGGATTGGAAAGCTTGATTTAGAAGCCAGGCATGACAGGAATCGCAGGGAGCAGTACATGCCGAGCTTTGAGGCGACGGGAGCGCATGTCCTGGTTGTAGATGATAATAAAATGAATCTCATGGTTGCCGAAAAGTTATTAAGGGATACCAAGGTTCAGGTAAAAACAGTGGAAAGTGCTGCTCTGTGCCTGAAAGAAACGGCACATACAAAGTATGATGTCATTTTCATGGATCACATGATGCCGGAAATGGACGGAATCGAATGTATGCATGAGATACGGAAACAAACGGGAGATATCAATGGGAACACGCCGGTTGTCATTTTGACGGCTAATGCGGGTGGTGAAAACAGAGCATTGTATGAAAGAGAGGGTGCGAGCGGCTATCTGCCAAAACCGGTGACAGGCAAACAGCTGGAGGCGGAGCTTATGCGGCATCTCCCGAAGGATCTTGTAACAATCATTCATGAGGCGGAAGGCGATGAGCCTGAAGCAGATTTGTTTGCGCATAAAACGAAAGTTTCTATTATGATTTCAACGGACAGTGTTTGTGATTTACCAGCTGATTTGATAGAAAAATACCAGATTGCCGTTATGCCATATCGTGTATATACGGATGATGGGGAATTTTTGGAAGGTGTCGAGGTGGAAACAGACGGGCTGTTATCCTACATTGTCACGGGCGAGAAAAAAGCGCATTCAGAACCGCCGAAAACAGCGGATTATGAAAGGTTTTTTGCGGATAATCTGGCGAAAGCGCAGCATATTATCCATATTTCAATGGCTAAAAATGCAAGCGGCGGTTATGGCTATGCAAGTGCGGCCGCAGAATCTTTCGATAATGTACAGGTGGTTAATTCGGGCCATTTGTCAAGCGGTATGGGACTGATTGTGCTGCGCGCGGCGCAGCAGGCGGCAGTGGGCGGCATGACGGTGGAACAAATTGTTGCGTTCATAAAGGATATGGAAAAAAGAGCCAGTACGACCTTTATGGTAGAAAGCACGGAATATCTTACTCGTTCCGGCAGATTGGCACCTAGCCTAAATAAAATCTGCAAGTCGCTTATGGTTTATCCAAAGCTTGGCATGAGGAACAGCAAAATCGACATGGTGGGTCTTTTATCCGGCTCGAAAGAGCGCAGGTGGAAACAATATATAAACAATACGCTGAAACATGGAAACAGAATTGATAAAAGACTGTTATTTATTACCCATGTTGGTTTAACACATCATGAACTGCAGGAGATAGAAAACCAGGTGCTCAGTAAGGTGGCATTTGAAAATGTCATATATTATCAGGCCACATCTGCTATCGCCATTAATTGCGGACCGGGGAGCTTTGGGCTGCTGTTTCTGTTAAATAATTGACCAGATTTTGAAGATGGTCTGGCGTTATCCCGGTATAAAAGGTTTTTCCGTCCAGAGAATCGAATGCGGGGAGGGCATCCTTTTCTTCCAGATAGACCTGGTTGATGTAATGATTGCCTGCTTCATACAGCTGTATAAAACGTTCGTGCAGTTCGGGAGTAAAGTAGGTATAATTTTGCTGGTCAGGATATAATGCGCTGTATTCTGCCAGTAAGGTTTGGATGTTCGAATGAAAAGCCGCGTCCGGGGATAAAAATTTACATTTGAAATCTACACTGTCGTGTGAGATGCTGCGGTTTTCCATGGCAGTTTCCGGCTGCTTGAATTTACGTACGGAATCCGGCGGCAGTTTTAGGATCTGTGCCGCAAAATCATGATAGAAATGGCTGTGTCTGCGGTAAGAAAGCACAGTCATATTTTGGATTCCATAAACTTTTTTTAGGATTTCCAATGGTTTTGTATAATCCAGGGTAACCGGGTGCAGCGACATAAATTCCGTGAAGTCCGGCAGCTGTATCGTTTCTTCCCACCAGGGCGCTTTGACATATTGGTTATACTGAGATTCCAAATAATCATCCTGACGGCGTAAATAGACAATTACCCGAATTTCCTGCGAGATAGGCTGCAATAAATCAAACAGGTTTTGATGAAAATATTCCCAAATTTCCTGCTCTGAAAAGGGACTGGAAGCCGGGACATGCCGTAATCCATTGAGAGTGCGCCATGCTTCGCAAAACATAGCTTCATGCGATAAAAGAATTGTATCGCAATGTCTGGCGGCAGCCTCGTTTTGCATTTGTTCTAACAGGTGTTTGGGGGACTGCTGTATATATTGATACATGGGATGAGACTGGCAGGCATCAAACAGCCCCATTTTTTGCAGAGTCATTCGAAGCAGGCTGTAGGTAAAGGAAGCATGGGAACAGAGTGGTTCGGGATCTGTCTGCCCATAATAAATATGATTTTGGGCTAACAGACCGGAATTTTGATACAGATAATTTTGCAGCGCAGTGCTGCCTGTCTTATAATTTCCCATGTGAATCAGAAATCGCATTGTTTTTCCTTCTTTCTGTGATACAATAGTAAGCGGATTGGGCGTGAAAAGATCCGGAATCCTGTAAAAGTATAGCATAAAAGAGGAAAGGCGGAAAGAACATGTGTGGAATTTGCGGGTACATTGGTTCTGGAAATGAAAAAATAGCAAAGCAGATGGCAGATGCCATTTATCACCGGGGACCGGATGAGGAAGGAATCTGGCAGGAGGAAGAAGTGACATTGTGTTCGCGCAGGCTGTGTATCGTAGATATAGCAAATGGAAAGCAGCCAATGCAAAGCCCCGACAAACAGGTTTCTCTGATATGGAACGGAGAGATATATAACCACCGGAAGCTGCGCAGGGAACTAGAGCAGGAAGGCTGCACCTTTCATTCCACTCATTCCGATACAGAAACATTGCTGCAATTATATTTGCGGGACGGTGCCTCTTTTGTACATAAGCTGAATGGCATGTTTGCCATTGCAATATGGGATAAAAGGGAGCGTAAGCTTTTATTGTACCGGGACCGGATGGGAGTAAAGCCTTTGTATTACTATTATTATCCGGGAAAATGTTTTGTGTTTAGTTCAGAAATAAAATCTATTTTATTGTATCCGGGCTGCGAAAAACGAATTCATGACGCTGCACTATATGAGTATTTTTCTTATAAAAACATACATGCTCCCCAGACTGCTTTTCAGGATATATGGGAGGTAATGCCCGGACAAATGCTGCAGTGGAAAGAGGATTCCTTAAAATCAGAGCACTATTGGGATGTAGGAGATTACTTTGCGAAGGAACAGATTCCATTCGACCCGGTGCTTGCAGAAGAAAAATGGATACCGGAGATTACACAGCAGCTGCTTTTTCTGATACAGGATGCGGTAAAGATTCGCCTGGAGGCGGATGTGGAAGCAGGCAGTTTTTTAAGCGGGGGATTAGATTCTTCTCTTGTCAGTGCGCTGGCGGCAAGACAGCAGCCGGGATTAAAATGTTTTACACTGGGGCATAAAGTGCAGCAGGCAAGAGAATATGATAAACAGGCAGACGTGGATCATGCGGTACAGCTGGCGGCTCAGATGGGAATGCAGCATATGATTCATTCTATTACAGCGCAGGATGTGATCGAACAGATGGAGAATATTGTCACTTGTTTTGATCAGCCGTTTTCAGGGGCGGTATCCACGTATTTTATGTCAGAAAGAATGAGCAGACAGGTCAAAACAGCATTGTCAGGGGATGGT